>JAGQQS010000056.1 GCA_020426105.1 Planctomycetaceae bacterium | reverse complement strand
ACTGGTTTACGTCCCATCCGCATCGCAGCCATATGGATCAGCAATGGCACAAGCAAGAATCCCGTCACCCCAATCGCAAATGGCGCCGATCGCAGCGGAACACCGGCCCAGCCAAGCAGCGCGATCATCGACGGATAGCCAATCGGGAACACCGTCTGCGGCGCGGGCCAGGTGTTGAGTAAATAATGCTCTTCGTAGTAGATGATACTCGTCCTGAATCCATGCCCCTGCTGAACATTTCGCGCGACACTCAATGCCTGAGCGGTGTCCGGATGCATCCAGGTGCCGTCAAAATTCAGGACAAGCAGAACCGTGGCCGCCAGCGACATAATTGCCGTTACAGCCAGAGCGCCTGTTTCCGATAGTCCTGAAGTCTTCATCGCGAATAACTCGATCCCTGTTCAGCGCGTTGATGCGGCCAGTTGGGTTTCGTTTGAGGCTGACATCAGGGACAGCTGTTCTCTGATTGCCGTCGCATGTTCCTTCATCGGGACGACGTTGTAGTAACGACTGAGCGTATCGATCATCCATGCCACGATTTCGATTTTAGGCTTTGCGGGACGGCCCATTGCGGGAAAAAAAGCCAGGTCACGATCATCGTCGCAACCCATGAAATCGAGCGGATGCAGGAGGAGTGAGGGGCCGACCCCCGCAGCGCGACACAGTGTCAGGGCCGCTCGCCAATAGGTTTTGGCGGCCGTGCGTGAAAACTGCGCCAAATACAGGATATAACTGGCGTGGATTGGTATTTTAAAAACCGGCATGGTGGTCACCGGTATTTCGGTCAGCCTGCCTTCCGCAGACGTCCAGTCGAACGGTTTGAGAGGCCGGAAGCCTTCACTGAATTTTCCAAACAGCTGCTTCCGTTCCGCACGCTGCTCAGCGGTCAGCCGCGTTGACATAAAATAGTACATCCGCGCCAGCGGGCCCAGATAGGTCGGAAACGTAGAGGCATCGTATTGATAGCCCCGTCGCATCAGAATCCGCAGCAGCAAGTCACTGAAACTGAATCCAGGGCCGCGGAATCCGACCGGACACTGTCCCGTAACGCGTTCCAGTTGCTCTTCCGTTTTTGCCAGTTCGGAGATCAGTTCCTGTTCGGAATAGAGGTGCAGCCACGGTTCATGGTTGAAAGAATGATTACCAATCTCATGGCCGGCGGCAGAAATTGAAGCGAGTGCTTCGAAATTTTCTTCACGCGCCGCGTCCTGCCCGACCACGAACACTGTCATCCTGAGCTGCCGCTCGTGAAGTACGCTCAAAAACCGCGGCACAACAAGATCCAGGTACGTCGGATAGCTGTCCCAGCCGGCGTCGCCATGGGTTTTCATGTAAGACCATTTGTTGTCGAGGTCCAGTGACAGGCTGGCGAAGGGCTTTGACATGGATGGTTCGGTGTCTGGTTAATGGGAAACAGGGTGTAGACCGGAAGATTTCAGCTGTTTACACAGGGCACAAGGTCTCTGCTGGCTGACAGCGTGCCACTCGGTGTGCAAACGGGTGAGTCAGATCCCTGAGACCTGCCGCGAAGTCGTTTGCCAGCTTTATCGTTTCGTTGACATTAAGTGTTCCGTTCACGATGTGTGACGAATTGAGCGCATAGAGTCCGGGGACCGAAGTCACGATCGGAGGCAGGCGCTCAGAGTATCCGAGGGTCGGCAATGCGAACACATGGCGGACGCGAGAGATCCGCACAGCTTTCACGTCTGCCAGCGACAGTTTCGGATGCATCCGCTGCAGACCGCACAGAAATTCGTGCTCGATCTCTGCATCGCTGTTATCAAATAATTCGTCATGCGGTGCAACATATCGGGGAAGATAGACCAGAGCGCTGCCATTCAGTTCCGCTTTGTCAATCAATGCGGTCATTTCAATGACCGCTGTAAAGGGGTAGCCGTCATCGGTAATGTTTGTGACATAGTACGGGGACAGACTATTCTTAAGCAGAACAGAGGCGCATACGATCCCGTGATATCGCACACCGTCAAACAATGATTTTTCTTCGGGTGTGAGCTCCGGACATATTCGGCTCATGACAGGCGTCGGCAGTGTTGAGACCACTTGATCGAATACGCGGTCATGCTCAGCAAACTGAATCGTCATCCGTCCGTCGATAGCGGTCCGGATGCTTTTCACTGCAGCGTTACAACAGATCTCAACACCCGCGTCCTGAAGTTTTCCGTTAAATCTGTCGAGCACCTGAGCATAGCCGCCACGGCAATAACCAAACATTTCTTTCTTGAGTCCGGTACGCCGCGCGGCGTACATGCGGGCGATCGTGGCCCAGATGAAAGCGGCGGAAGTTTCGCGCCAGCATTCGCCCAGCTTGCAACGCAACAACGGCAGCCACATTTTTTCAAACGTCCGCTGACCGGAAAGTCTGGTAAGCCAGTCGCCAACAGCGATGTTCTCCAGTTTCTTCCAGTTTTTCACACGCGCGGCCCAGGCAATTGTGCCCCCCAGTCGCAGTTTGTCGATCATTCGCAGCGGAGGAAATCTCAGAAACTCAAGGGTGTTTGACATCGAGTGTAACTGACCGTCAGTATAGAAACCCGTCTTTGTTTCAACCCACTGCATCTGGTCGTCCAGACCCAGCTCGCCGAGAATATCGCGAGCATGCGTGTCGGACATTAATGTGACGTGATAGTGTCGGTCCCATGTCGCATCGCCGATTCGCCAGGCGTCTGCGAGCCCGCCGGTATTTGCGCGGCTTTCCAGTAACGTGACGCGATGCCCCTGTTGCGAAAGTCGGAGCGCGAGCGTCATTCCCAGGATGCCGCCGCCGACTACGGCCCAGTGTTGTGATGTCTGCGATGTTTGAATGGACGGGTTCATAATTTTAATTCGCGGGGGCAGGCATTTGTGTCTGCCAGGTTTTTGGAAGCCAATGCATTTTCGCTCCTCCAATGTCGGAACGAGTTCATCATTTACGAGACCGCGGTCGCCACTGCGCCACCGCTTGTTAAACAGCTGGCAACGGTTCCGTTTCCTGAACCGCATGCCCGTTGATTAAATACGACAATCCGCATTCGCAGGTGGCGTCCATGGCAGCCGGGGTGTCGTTGTCACAGAATCGATGTACTGGTTCACCACACCGGCAGACGACTCCGACGATGCGCGCCGGTGAGCCTATGGCGAGGCAAAAATCGGGAATTGATTTGGTGACAATGGATCCCATACCGATCATCGCCCAGCGTCCGATTTCGATATTGCAGCCGATAATGCAGCCTGCACCGATGGTTGCCCCTTCCCGGACAACCGTCGTCAGTGTGTGTTCGTCAGGTGCAGAGGATCGCAGGTGCTGCAGATCCGGTGTCGTGGCCCGGGGGAAACGATCATTGGTGAAAATCGTCCCAGCGCTGATCATCACGCCGTCTTCGATGGTAACACCGTTGCAGATATAGACGTTCGAGTTGATTTTGACTCGATTGCCAATTTTTACATCGTAGGCGATCGTTGATTTTCCGCCGACTATGCACTCCTCACCAAGCACAGCGTCGCGGCGAATATGAGCGGAATCCCAGACCGACGTGCCTGCGCCGAGCTGCACATTAGATTCAACAATCGCAGTGGGATGAATGCGAGACATAGCGGCAGGCCTTATTAACGAATCATCGACCCATGATTCGATTCTGAGCATCATGAATCCTCCGGACGAGCACGTTCCGATCTACTTCAATGCAACGGGTCCGCATGTCACTTTCCGACGGAACTGCGCTGCAGGAATCACATCGTGCCATTGTTCTGTTTGTAAGGCAGCGTATGCCGTTTCGATGACGCGGACGGAAGCGATTGCGTCTTCAGGAGTGATGATCAGTTTTTCAGTGCCGCAGACAGCCGCACCAAAGTTCCGGATCTGATTCCCGAACGCGGCGACTTTGTCGTAACCATTGCCAAAAATTGTCCAGTCTTTCTGTTCGGCCAGCTTATATTTCGATTCTTTCCAGCCAACAGACAGTGTCCCTTTTGAACCATAGATGCTGACGAAGTCTGCGCGAACTTTATTCAGACTCCAGGACAGATCAATATTCCCCATCGCACCGCTTTCGGTACGGGCAAACAGCAAGGCGGTGTCTTCAACGGCAAGTTTCTGGATCCGCCGACCTTCCACGACCTGAAGTTCTGTAATGTTCCCCAGCAGATAGCGCAGAATATCGACTGAGTGTGTGCCGTTGTCGATGAGCACACCTCCGCCGCTGATCTCCGGCTGACTGTTCCAGCGCTGGGACATATCACAGAATCCTGCGAATGTATTCTCGTACAGCACGATGTCACCCAGAATGCCGGAATCAATGATCTCGCGGGCCTTCTGCACATCGGCGACGAAGCGGAACTTCGAGCCCATGGAAAAAGTGACATGACATCGTTCGGCGGTGTCGGCCATTCGAATCGCTTCTTCGGTACTGATCGCCAGCGGCTTTTCGCAGAGTACATGGACACCCTGCTCCATCAGCCGGACGCAGATGTCCGGATGCGTCGAAGGCGGAGTACACACGATCGCAGCCGTCGGGTGGAGATCGTGAACCATTTTGTCCACGTCGTCATACGCTTCGGCCCCGGACATGGCTGCGACTTCGCGGGCCGCTTCCAGTCGAATATCGGCCACACCAATCAGACGGAACGGCAATCCCTGGACAAATGCCTGAGCATACGACTTCGAAATTCCGCCAGCGCCGACGATGACGAAAGTGGGTTCTATGGGACTGATCACAGACGGTTCCTTACTGATTTATCGAAGACAGTTTTAGTTGACTTAAAAAAGCATCCCGGTGACCAATGAAATCCCCCCGGTGTTCAGAGGTCACGGGGACGTTAAATCTGCAAATTGAGGTCTGGAGTTCCAGACTTCCATATTTATGGTGCAATTAATTCCTGACGACCTCTTTGGTTGTCAGAAGTTTCACCGCGTTGCGGATATTTTCCGCGAGATACGTGATATGCTCGTCGGTGTATTTTTCGTTCCACGGCAGCACAAGGACGTGTTCCAGGGCGTTCCATGCCCCTTCGAAGTTGCAGCGGCTGTAATCTGTGGCTTCAGGTCGTGCCAGGGTGAATGGCCAGCGGCTGGTGCCAAATGTGACTTGATTTTTGATCACCTGACATTCGAATGCAGGTTTCTGGATGTACCGCGGGGCACACAAAATACCGGAGTCCTTGAGAGCGGCGCCAAGGGCAACTGTCCCGCCCGGAATCACACTTTCATCAACCCGGAGACAGTACTTCCAGAAGGTGTGCACACTGTTTGGGGTGATGACGGGTGTTTCGATGCCAGGTACACCGGCGAGTGCCGTGGTCAGCGCTGCGGCTGTGCGAACGCGTGATTCGACGACAGCATCCAGCCTGGCCAGTTGTGCCACCGCGACCGCACCAAGAAGTTCGCTCATGCGATAATTAGGAGCCACGAAGTAATGATCCGCATTGGCGTCGCCGTACCCCCATGCCTTGTTGATGAACAGAAAGATGCGCCGCGCCAGGGCTTCATCATTTGTTGTGACGATCCCGCCTTCACCGGTTGTGATGTGCTTGCCCTGCTGCAGGCTGAAGCAGCCAATCTTGCCGATTGTCCCGACATACTGATCGCGATACGTCGTCAGGTATGACTGCGCACAATCTTCGATCACAGGAATTCCATGCTGCCGGGCCAGTTCCATAATCGGACCCATATCGCACGGGTTTCCAAACAGGTGCGTTACCATGATTCCTCTGGTTCTGGGACTGATACACCGGGCGATGGTCGCTGCGGTGACGTTATAGGTATGGGGATCAACATCGCAGAAGACGGGAATGGCGCCTTGATAGATGATCGGAGTCAGGGCCCCCATGTCCGTGATTGGTGTCGTAATGATTTCATCGCCCGGCTCTGGATTCAGCGCCGCAACCGCGCAATGCACAGCCGCCGTTCCGCTGGAACAGGCATAAGCGAATTTCGCCCCAATTTTCGCCGCAAAGGAGGCCTCCAGCTGTTTCACGAAGTTGCCTTTGGTGCTGGTAAGCGTGCCTGTTGCAAGACACTGCCGCACGGCTTCCAGTTCTTCAGGACCGAAGGTTCGTCCGGTGGCATCCTGATCCGATGGAAGACTGATACGGTTCGTCATGGGTTCACTTTCTATTGCTGGAAAATTATTCAGAATTGTTGGTTTAACCGACCGTCCGGTTTATTTCAGATTTTGTGTACCATGCGGCCAGCGACGTTTCTCGGCGACAACTCTGGCCAGAAGTCGCAGATGACTGAAGATTGTGCGGATCGTTTTCATCTTCGAAAACCCGAACAATCGGACTTCGAGGGTCGCTGGGTATTCAACGATCCTGCGACCATGCAGACTCAACTGGGCCGCCAGTTCTGCGGTTCCCAGGAATCCATTCTCTTCCAGCGGCAGATCGACAATCTGCTGTTTTCGGTAGATGCGAAAACAACTGGTCCAGGTAGACAGGTCCTGATGCAGCAGTTTGCGGTACATCATGGACAGCGTATGAGACAACATCAGTCGCCAGCGTGGAACGTTGCTCACTTTCCCGTCAGGGTGATACGGTGAAGCCGTCACCATCGCGATGTCTTTTGACATCAGAGGCAACATGTTTGCAAGTTCCAGTGGATCGTACGAACAATCGCAGTCGATCGAGGCCACGATCTCAGTTGTCGCGGCATTGATCCCCGTCAGAATGGCGGCCGAAACTCCCCGGTTTTCTGCGTGGCGCAGGATTGTCGTATCTTCGTCCTGATCGAACAGAGTTTCCAGCACTTCATATGTATTGTCACAGCTGCAGTCATCAACGAACAGGATTTTCAAATTCCAGTTTTTTGTGAGTTTGTAACGCAGATGCTGGATTGTACGGTGCAGATACGGCAGCGAGGATTCTTCGTTGTAGCAGGGGATCACCAGCGTGACCACAGGGCGGGCGGCTGAAGGTGTGACGCTGAGGGTCGAATTCCCTTCGGCGATACGCTGGAGCGATGACCATCGCGAAGTATATTCCCGACGTGCCCGCGGGACTGGTTCGCAGGTGACCTGTCGCCGTAGCCCGCGAAGCGGGCTGCCATCGATCCCTGCGTGTTCGGAAATTGATGTGAATTTTGCTGCCTGAAAGTAATTCGGCAGCAGAGTCCGGTACAAGCCGAGGTTGCGATAGTGCCGCAGTTTTGTGAGACGACTGGTGACACTCAGCCGTGGCTGATCTGCGTCCAGCTCCCATACCTGAAAGTACATGACGAACGGCGATGATTCAGTCTCAAGCCATTTCCCGACAGCAGTCTGCATCAGATTTTCCGGCAGCTGACGCAGGTAATTACCGCCGGCGATCGGCATCCAGCCACCACCCATCGGCCACGTCGATGGGGGAATTTCCAGGAGTGAGCCATTTCGACATTTCTGCTCATGGATGAATCGGCGCCATGGCTGACTTCGAAAATCGCGACGTCGAGGCATCAGACTCGAGTCATATAGATAGCCTGCTTCCTGCAGTTCGTTGAGAAACCACAGCTCGCGCCGCGTCAGCCAGCCGTCCGACAGTCGAAATCCGGTCACGGGCTTCCCGATGGTGTCTTCAAGCACCTCTCTCGACCTTGTAAGGTCTTCCCGCCGCGCGGTTTCTGTTAACTTGAGCAGTGGCTGGTGCAAAAATCCGCGACTCGCGATCTCGTGCCCATTGTCGGCAATGCGCCGGACAAGCTCAGGATATCTGTCGGCGATCCAGCCCAGCACAAAAAAGGTGGCTTTTGTTTGATGCTCGTTCAACAGGGCCAGTGTATCTTCCGTATTCCGCTGCAATCGCGACTCAAACCGATACCAGTTTCGAGGGCTGATAAACCGATGGAATACGCCTGCCTGAAAATAATCTTCAAGGTTGATCGTCAGAATCTGAACGCGCGAAGGGCCGGCGATCCGCATTGCAGCGTTCGTAGAATTCGCGGACATGTCAGGTTGATGCACCACAATCAGAACTCAGTCCAGGGTCGATGATTGCCATCGCTGAAATTACGCACACACATGACGCGACCGCCCGCGGGCAATTCGTGTCGCTGAAACTCTAGGTCCCGGCAACAGCAGTGGGGTTGAATCTCAGCGACAAAAAGCGATTTCGTTGTTGCAATTCGTAAACATTGCATCAAATCTGACGGTGATCGTGATCAACCGGAAATAGGGGCAGTAACGCAGATGCCCTGTACATTCATCGCGACTGTGACAACCGTCAATATCCGATGCAAGCATGCGAATGCGTCAGGTCAGGCCAATCATGAGACGAATTTTCCGCTTGCAGCAGACCGACTGTTTCCGATGACCTGATCCGAACGTTCACCCCGCAGCCATCGCAACGCAGACAGGACGGTCCGCTGCTGTGGATTGGCAATCGATCCAATCTGCAACCTGTCATCGACTGGACGAATCAGCACTCATTGTCGGAAGACCTCTGGATTCTGACCGATTTTCTGTTTGACAACTTTTGCGAGCGACAACATCCTCTCGCTCAGCACATCTGCGTGATATCGCATTCAGTGTTCAAAGGAGTATCGCCTTGACTCACCATTCCGTGTGGCCGTTGAGGGAATCGCAAACGAAAGGATTTGTTGAATGGCTATTTTCCCGATCGACACAGAATCCTGGAAAGGTCGCCGATTATCCGTATTTTCTCCGCCTGGCCGCATTGGAAACCATCTGTCGCTTCAATGCGGCTCCACGTTCAACGTCTGCGTCGGGCCTACGGGTCAGCTTCTGCCACTTACTCTATGCGATCATCAGGTGTGAAGTCAGTCGTAGGCCGGATCAAGTCGCGAATGCGACGCAGATCCGGCAGTATGCGATACAGCGCGTTGGTGTGATACACTTTTTCCGCTGTGAAATTCGAACCACGTTGCCGGAACGGCGCTGCGCTTGGTCCGGCCTACGAGTCGGC
>JAGQQS010000055.1 GCA_020426105.1 Planctomycetaceae bacterium | reverse complement strand
CCGATTTCCAGACGCAAAGGCACGATTGACGACGTGCTCGCGTTGACCGACATGACTCACAAAGCAGACTCGCCGGTGGACGGTCTGTCACGTGGTATGAAGCAACGGCTTGCCCTGGCTCGAGTCTTGTTACACGATCCTAAGGTCCTGTTGCTGGATGAGCCGTCAAGTGGACTGGATCCGCGGGCGCGTATCGAAATGCGCGAACTGCTCAAGGCTCTGCGGGAAATGGGGAAGACGATTATTATCAGCAGTCATATCCTGCAGGAACTCAGTCAGTTGTGCACACGGATCGGAATTATTGAACTGGGACAGATCGTGGCTCAGGGGTCTCTCAATGACATTTATCGTCAGTTGCAGTTGATGCGCGTGATTCATGTACGCGTCGAAAACCCGGCAGACGATCTGCTGGCTCGAGTGCAAAAGATTCCCGGTGTCGGTTCGGTTGAAACGCAGGTCGATCGATGGGCCATTCGGCTGCATGAAGATCTGCTGTCGATTGCCGATCTGCATCAGGCGCTGGTGGACCAGAAAGCCCGGCTGACGATGTTTCAGCCCGAAGCCATGGATATGGAGACCGCGTTTATGAAGCTCACGGAGGGAAAGACGGCGTGAGTATCCGCGGGATGATTCCTGAACTTCCACTGTTGCGACGTGAGCTCACAGAATTGTCGAGTCGGCGGCGAACGTACATCGTTCGGTTCGTCGGCGCGATCTGCATCCTCTCGGCAGTGATGTTGTATTACAGCCAGCAGATCTCGATGCTGGACTCTGGCGGATTCGGCGGTGGAGCAGCAAATCCAAACCGATACGCGGGAGCCGGCGGCACCATCTTCAAGTCGATCGTTCGGAACCTGTTCATTGCCGTGCAGATGCTGATGCCCGCTTTGATCTGCGGTTCAATCACGATTGAAAAAGAACGCAATACGATCGGAACGCTGTTTGTTACGCGGCTGTCGCCCATGACCATCGTGCTCGAAAAACTATGCAGTCGACTCGTTCCGATGTTTACGTTCCTGCTGTTAACTTTCCCGGTGCTTGCGGTGGTGTATTCGCTGGGGGGCGTCGAGACGACGCTGCTGCTGGGAACTTTGTGGCTGTTGTTCTGCCAGTGCCTGCTCTACGCCGGTGTCGGGCTGTTGTGCAGTTCCTGGTTCGCCACAACAGTGACGGCGTTTATCTGGTCGTATGTGCTGACCGGGCTGATCGCCGTGTTTTCGGGAGCGTTATTGATAGACGGCCCGCCGTCAGGCTTACCAACACCCTATAATGTGTGGCGTAACACGTTTCAAAGATTTGAGACCGTGTATGGATTCACTCCGATGGCTGCAGCGACGCCTTCCCTGGGGACGGAGAACACATTCGAGCAACTCATGATGATTGCCACGGCATCGCTGCCTTCGTTGCTGATGACAGGCGTCTTCGTACTGCTGGCTCGGGCGTTTCTAATCCGACGGGCTTTCATCTCGCCTTCGTCGCTGTTGCTCAGAATCTTCAAGGCCGTTGATGGATTTTTTGTCCGATTGAATGATCAGACGACAGGTGGCCTCGTCCTGATGAAAGACCGCGATACTCTGCCCCTGTTTGATCCGGTTGCCTGGCGCGAACGATCCAAAAAATCGCTGGGCAAAGCGCGTTATTTGTTTCGTATTCTGGTGATGATGGAGGGCCCCACACTGTTTATCTGCGTGGGCACTGCAGAAATGTCCAATCGCTCCGACTTCGAAGGATTGCGGGGCCTGCTGATGTTTATATGGGCGATTGCCGCCATGATCCTGGCCATGAAAGGCGCGACGATTATTTCGACGGAACGTGTCCGCGAGACGCTTGATGCCCTGCTTTCGACACCTTTGACGGCTCAGGAAATTCTGACTCAAAAAATCGATGGCATGAAGCGTCTGATGATTGTGCTTGCGATCCCGATTCTGAGCGTCCACCTCACGTTACTGTTGTTGAATGTCGATCTCGTGCGCATCTTCCTCAGTCTCTCCCTGCGCTCGGCTCTGGTTGTCGCATGGTACGCGGTCTGCTGCGTTTTGACGACATTTGTCACCATGCGGACCCTGGCATGGCTGTCCGTGCTGCTGGGACTGCGTTCGGAGTCGCAGTCACGGGCGGCGATCATGGCCATCGGTCTGATTTCAGCGTGGATCCTGGTGACTTCGTATTCCTTTCGCCCTGGTGCAACCGGCTATCAGGCGATCCACACATTGACAGGTTCATTTTTTCACGTCCGGCGACGAGCCGATTCTGAAGAGTCGCCCAGAGAAATACGTAACCGCACGATCACTTCCACTATCTGCTGCCTGCTGCGCCCGGACGGTGGAATTCAGGCAAACGAAGCAGTTTTGATCGCTGTGGGCAATCCATATGTTGGTAAACACAACTTATACTATGCACCCTCGAAATCCATGGGGGCCGCCTTGACCGTCTCCGCCATTGTTCTGATCTGGCAAATCCTGATGCTCTACCAGATTCGCTCGCTGACGCTGCGACTGGCGCCGGGCTTACTCGGACGCTTCGACCAGTTGCCGGAAACCCAACGCGTTGAGCCAGAACATCTCCCATTACTGTCCGGCTCAGGATCGGAAGTGATCGCATGATCAGACTCAATCAGGACGTTGTCGCAACGCGCTCATACCGTCACTGGATCTGCGGCATTCTGCTTCTGTTGATACCCGGGTTCGCCTCGCCTGTCGCCGCGCAATCGGCACAGAAGATTCGTGTTGCCGACAAGGTCTGGGGATTTGACGGGCGAGTTGTCAACGGGCAATTTATGCCGCTGTCGATTGAACTCGATAACCTTAGTGATGAACCGCTCGAGGCTTTAGCGACACTCAAATCGGTGAGCGGCATGATTCGCGAAACCGGCGGTACCGCCACGCAAGCCGTCTTTCTGGGGCCGCATTCACGTCGCTGGGTGCAATTCTATCCGTATATTGTCGGTGGAACTACCAGCTGGCATTTTGAACTGCGCACGGATGAAGAAACGTTCACATTTGACGATATCGATCAGCCGAGATCTGTGCAGGACTCGAGCACGCTGGAGATGAAAACTACCGATCAGACGCTGCCCGCCGTGATTCTGGATCGTCCTGATGCCCCGGTCCGGATTCCAACCACCGTGAAGCACATGCCGGAGGAAATTTTTCCTCCGTACGCAACGGCGACTCACGGACTTTATGCGGTGTTCATGGATCATGTGCCCGACTGGGAAACACCCCGTCAGGAAGCCTTGCTGTCGTGGCTCAAATCCGGAGGCCATCTGCATCTGCTGCACGATCAAAACAATCAGACTCTGCGGTTTTCCGGAATTCTCGCGGCTCTCAATGAGCCATTTGACGAATTTCATGTCGGCAACGGCAGTGTCACACGCCACGAGTTCCAGCGCGCCGATCTATCTCAGGATATTGTCACGACGGCCACCTCACCGCCCAGCCTTTCAAAGACAGACATCGATGAAATCACGGAATTTGAAAAAAACGGTGGCGCTGGATATGGTTATAATCCAAACGTCGCCGACGACGAAGATTTGTTCGTGGAACTGCGTCAGTTGACGCAACCTGAACACATGTGGTGGCTGATCTTCCTGCTGTCGATGTGCTACGTGGGGCTGATTTTTCCGGGCTGCTGGATTCTGTCACGACAACGGCAGCTGCATTTTCTGGTGACCTACGGATGTATCGCGGGACTGTCCGTCGTCTTCAGTCTGCTGTTTCTGTTCATCGGTCGACGCGGCTATGGCGAAACAACGTCCCTCCATTCCGTCGGAATCGCCCGGGCCGAAGATGACACACATTACAGTCTGCTCCAATTCACCACTCTGTTCGTTACCAATGGCAATACCTATTCAATTACTGACAAAGACCACCAGACGTTGCTGGCCTCCGGTGCCACTGATGAAAATGTGGATGCATCGATTACTTCCGGCAATACAGCGAGCTTCGTTTCGAGGATTCCGCCTTTCAGCAGTCAGGCCGTTCGTGCCCGGCGGCGAATCAAAACAGACAACTGGAATCTGGCCGTCACCGGCCTCAGCCAGCAACGTGACGAACTCGAACAACTGACGATTACATTTGGCGAAACATTTCCGAACGACCCGCTTACCGAATGTCTGGTGATCCACGGCCGCAATCTGCACCACACCAAAACAGACCTGTCACGGCACCAGATTTCCCTGATCAACCACCGGGAAAAACTGCGATCCTACGGCGTCTCTGCTTACGACAGCATCAACGTATTCGGGATGCCGCAGTACTCCGCGCCGGCCAGTTCGGACGATGATGATCCGGTTGAGGCGAGTTTTAAAAGTATGTTGCCGAGTCTGGTTCGACGCAGTCTCGCCGATGACCATGTCAAGGATGCCGGCAAGTTCCGCCTGCCGGGAGATCGAATTCGACTTTTGGTATATACACCGATGTCAGATGACCAGCAGTTTGGAGTTGACGCCGAAGTTCGTCGAGTCGGAAGAATACTTTACGTTCGGGATTTGTTGTTGAATCCACGCCAGCAAAGCGCGGAGTCAAACGGCGGAGTACCTGAATAGGATCTCCTGCCAGCAATGGTCAATCCGCCGCTGCTACCCCTCAAAAAATCTTAATCTTAATCTTAATCTTAATCTTAATCTTAATCTTAATCTTAATCTTAATCTTAATCTTAATCTTAATCTTAATCTTAATCTTAATCTTAATCTTAATCGATTCCCCAGAACCAGTTCCGCACATTCCGGTGGAAGTGATTCGGTGCGACCCAGCAATCAGTATTTAGCGGGGATCTTTCAGGAGATAAACCGACATGAGACAATTTGATCATGAAAAACTCACCGTGTACCAGGCGGCGATTCAATTCGTTGCATGGTCATCCGAATTGCTTACAGCGGTACCCAAAACGATCGCAATCTACAATCAGCTTGATCGAGCATCCACCTCGATTCCTCTTAACATAGCTGAAGGAAACGGCAAGCATACACCCGCAGATCGCTGTCGATACTTTGATACTGCCCGAGGTTCTGCATTGGAATCCGCAGCCTGCCTTGATGTCCTTGTTGCAAAATCTCTGATGCAGCCATTACAAACATCGACTGGAAAAGAGTTGTTATCGGAGATCGTGGCAATGCTTGTCGGTTTGATTCGCTCCAATTCACCAACACGTGACGTTTGATCCACCAGTTTCGCCCTCAAAAATCTTAATCACAATCTTAATCTTAATCTTAATCTT
>JAGQQS010000054.1 GCA_020426105.1 Planctomycetaceae bacterium | reverse complement strand
ACACCAAAGAAATCCGGAACAAATCCCATCACGTCGCGAACCTGCTGAGGCTGACTTAACACGTCCAGTCCGCAAATCAACGCCATGCCGCGAAACTTCGGCTGCAGGGTCGCCAGAACGCGGAAGGTCGAAGACTTTCCAGCACCATTGGGACCGATAAACCCAAATACCTCACCGTGAGGAATGTCAAGAGAAATCCCTCTTACAGCTTCGAATTTGCCGTAGTTTACCCGCAAATCGCGAATACAAACCGCGAGCGGCCTCGGTCTGGGAGGGACAGGATGAACCGCTTGATCTGTGGTTGGTATTGACATAATGGATTTCCAGGAACTCACTTCACCCAATACAGCTTCCGAAACACCCGGATGTTCTCACCCTCCTGTTCAGTAATCACCAACGCCCATTGATTCGGGTCAGAGCTATCCAGAAATGCGAGGTCTTCCAGCGAACCCGCGCCATGCGGAGCGATCTGACACACGATTCCAAAGAGATTCGACTGCAATGTCTTGACCGTCGGAATACTGTTCAACATCGCAGACGACACGAATCGAGAATCGAAAAAGTAAGTGCGCGGATCCGGATATCCCGGATTTAAATTCTGCGGTTGCGGAGGAGGATGCACACCAAGCAGATTAACAACCTCTTCCTTATGAAAAATTGTGGCAGTGCACAGTGCCGTCGCTGATTTCTGCTGCAGCTCTGCCGCATAATTTTGCAGCGTCGTACGCAGCCTGATTTGTCCCTCCGATGACGTCACCAGCGATGTATCACTCCAGTCGATCGGTGGAACGCGTGACTCCTGAGGCTCCAGAGTCAGAGTGCGCAGTGAGACAGGTGACCACTGCTGCACACGATGGCTGATGCCATAATTCTGCGGGAAGTGACCAGTATAAATCAGTGGTTCGTCCTGCGATTGCGGCCGAGGATTGTACTGATTATAAAAATCAAGATTGCTGAAGTTATCCTCTGAAAGGATGACAAACTCTGCCTTGTGATCACTTTTCACATTAGCCTGCGCGCTGTAATACAGGGTCTCCAGGGTCGTTTGACGGACAGGTACTCCATCGTCAGCAAGGTCGGTAATCGTGAGTTTTCCTCCTGTGTCTTCGCTCCCCATGAACGCATGCGCTACCAAAACCGTCAGCAGCGTAAAGACGCCGGTAATTACCGGAAACAGTACCCAGGTATATTTCCGCATCCGCAGCCAGCCAAGTAAAAAATAGTCTCCCGGACCGATGGCAATCACGTAGCCCGTCAGAATCATCCCGATAATCCACGTGGGGACCATCGCAACGTCGGACGGCATCAGGGCCTGTTCGGAGAAAGACAGTAACGGCTCCACTTCGGGGCTTAAGCGATCATTGAATCGATACATTGATTCCAGTTGCTGGAGGTCGAGAAAGTAGTACTTGCCGTCCTGCTCACGGGTGTTGAAGCGGAAGTTCGCATCCCGCGTAAAGATGCCTGCGGCATCCCGCTCGACGTCAATTCCCCGCGATTTCAATTGTCTTATCAAGTCCGCCGCCGTCCATTTCTGTCCCTGCCAGACAGGCTGGTCTTTGCGGACCTTCCACAGGAAAGCGACGAGACTTCCCAGTTCTTCCCGCGACAGTCGAACCGATAAATCTTCGACCGCCGGCAACAGCACTGCTCGTCCCAGTCCGCAATGACTCATCAGAACCGGTTCCGATTCTTCGCTGACGACCAGCAATCGCCCTTCCGCATCCAGCGTCAAATCCGCTGTGCTGCCGGTAGCCGGCCCGAACAGCTTCCTGAGGAACTCAAGGTGCAGCGGCTTCATCGGAACATCCGGCAGAATGCACACGCTTCCGCCGGCGCGGACCCACGTTGTGAGTCCATCAAGTTGTTCCTGCTGCAAGGATGCGAGTGCTTCATCCGACAGGAGGACAATATCAAACGCACAATAGGAAAGCGGATCCTGCGGCAAATCCCGGGATGACCACTGCGCAGCGAAGTGAACGATTGTCCGTCCAATAAGTTCAACCTTCTGTTCACTTGTCACCCCGGTTGCTGTCTCAGAAGCCTGCTCACGGTTCCGACGTGCATAAATCGGGTTGTAGTCGTCGAGCGCCAGACGATCTTCAAGGAACTTTCTGTTCCGCGACGTGCTTTGACTGCGAGTTTCCTTATGACACGAACACACGAGCACGCCACGTTCCATCGGACTGGTGGTCAGCAGATCGAACGGTTCGGCGCGACCCTTTTGATCGGGAAGCGAAGAGAGTTCAAATGTTCCGTCGCTCGTAATGAACGATGCCAGAACCGCCCAGTTCTTCGTAACGGCAGTTCTAAGTGGCGGCAGGATGACATTCAATTCGTAGTCAGCACCGGGCAACGTAATATCTTCGTAGCGCAGCGTGGCAATCAGATCGTCCGATGAAACGACCTCCAAAGCGTCGTATATCTGAAGTTCCAGGTCGCCTGTCAGAAACTGAGGCTGGTTATATTCCAGCCTGATACGCACCGGGAGCGGTCCTGAAGATCGATTCCTGATCGACAGCAGTTCCATTTTCATCCGAATAGGGGATTTTTCCTGAGCGATTAAGCACTGCGAGATCAGGATCATCAGCCAGAACACTGCAAAGTGGCGGAAGATTGTGCGTCGTTTCAGACTCATGTCATGGCTCCCCGCGCACGCTGGAAATACCACCATTCAACCATCATGACACCAAACGCCGTTAACGCGAGAATCCACCACAACGGTCGATCTGCATCTATCTGGTGAGCTTCGTCCGTGGCGACCGTCAGCTCTGAAAATCGTAGTTCTTCAACGGGCTTTAAAGAAGTTTCCGCAGCACTCAACAGGCCGGTGCCGATGGAGGTGACGAGATTACTTCCGTCCAGCACATCATAGCGCCCCACACGCGAGGCCGGAATGCCCTCCAGTAAACCGGCCGGACTGGATTCCACGGACAACGTTTGATCATCCGGAGTTTGAATTGTATACGAGCGATTGCCATCGACAGATACCGGAGGCAACACTCCTGTAGGCGCCGCGGCGACGTCTGATAACGATGCCTGTTTCAGCGCAGACTCGACAGCATTCGCCGCAAGGATTGGAAACCCCACGCGATAGGGCAACGTGGATCGATCTGTATGGAATGTGAACCAATAGGAAACGGACAACCCGGCACGCCGCTGCAGCAGCAACGGCCCCGCATTGCCATCGATCAGGACTTCGTAGCCACGTTCTTCCAGATCTTTTGTCGCTGCTCCTGCCGCCAGTTTTGGCTGCTCGCCGATCTGCACATCGGCGAGTTGTACGTGCCGCAGAATCGGAGCCGTACGATTCCAGTCCGTGACGTACGACAGGTCTTCTTCGACTTTCATGAGTTCCTGCAGATCTGACGGGATCACGCCAACGGACAATTTGACGGGCGCCTCTGCATTGCCACAACCGTCCTCATCGACAATCAGCAGGTCGTAAACAGCGCCACGAGGTTCGGCACCTTGTGATTCTTCCAGTTCCAGATTCGGCTGCACGCGCACCGCATGTCGCCACGATGCCAGTTTGGGAGCAACCCACACCTTCAATGGTCGCGGAGCCGGCAGCGTGAGCCATACACTGTTATCCACCGACACCGAATCAAAACCTGCAGGAACCAGACGTGCCTCCAGCAGTCGAGACTGAACTGTATTCACCGGAAATACCAGACGTTCCGATTCTTCGCTGGAGACTTCCACCTGGTGCGAATCTCTCTGCTGTCCGTCTTCCCATAATTGCAGTTCGGCTCCACGGAGATCGATCGAGGAGGCCGCGACACGGACAAAGACTTCCCATTCTTCCGGGCCGCTGCGACGCGCACTCATTTCCGTGATACCGACATTGGGCCCGCCCATGTCGATGCGCTGCACATCCAGCGAGAACGGCAATTCGAAATCAACCTGATCGGGCAGGTTACCGTCGGTCATGATCGTGACGGTTTCGATCGGAAATGTACGCGTGTAAGCGGCCGCCATTCTGAGGACATCATCCAGTTGTCCGGGCAGATCTGTTGGTTGCAACGCATCCAGCGCCTTCAGCAGGGCACGACGATCATTGCTGAATTCTGTCAGACGCCGACCGGTATTCGAAAATGAAAACAGCGCGATTCTCTGATCGCCGGTTAAATTATCAATCTGTTCACGAACTTTTTCTTTGACGAGTTCGAGGCGCGTCTTCCCTGTGGATTCGTCAACTGACGACATACTGGCCGAACAATCGATCAGGAGCGGCTTGTATTCAGCAACGGCCGCA
>JAGQQS010000918.1 GCA_020426105.1 Planctomycetaceae bacterium | reverse complement strand
CCGCGGCGCAGATGTGGGCATCGTCAACCTGCAGGTTCCGGGACTGCATAACCGGCTGAACGCCGTGGCGGCGATCGCGGCGGCGGTGTCCCAGGGAGCGTCGGTGGAAGCGTCGATCCGCGGCGTCGAAAACTTCCCGGGGATCCGGCGGCGTTTTGAACACCGCGGAAATTTTTCGGGAATCGACTGGATCGATGACTACGCGCATCACCCGACAGCCATTCGGGCAACTCTGACGACCGTTCGGAATATGTTCCCGCAGCGTCGTTTGATCGCGATTTTTGAGCCGCATCAGATTTCACGGGTTTCAGCGTTATTTGATGAGTTCCGTTCCGCACTCTCAGTCGCTGACGAATGCCTTATTCTTCCCGTACTTCCCGCGCGGGAAACAGCTTCACGGGCACAATGCAATCGTGTTTCAGGAAGACTGGTCAGGAGTATCTCTGAATCGGGAGGCCGTGCTTTCCTGATGACGAATCTTGACCAGGTGCTGGGAAGATTAGACCATTCGGGTCGACCGGGTGATGTTGTAATCACAATGGGAGCAGGCAGGACACATCAGATTCATGACGAAATCCATCGAAGACTTCAGCGAAATTCTGCAGCGTGATGTACCACTCAGCGATCACACATGGCTGCGTCTGGGGGGGCCTGCGCAGTACTTTGTGACTCCACGTTCGGAGGCAGAACTGCTCGATGTGATCGGCGTCTGTCGGCATCAGCAGCTATCCATGCACATTCTGGGCGGTGGTTCAAATCTGCTTGTGCGGGATGCCGGCGTCGAAGGCGTCGTGATTAAAGTCGTCGAACCGCTTTTGGGTGAAGTCAACATCGAGGGGACGTCACTAACCGCCGGCGGTGGAGCTCTGCTCTCACATGTGGTGGCCGAAGCCGTGCGAGCGGGACTGGCAGGAATCGAATTCCTGGTTGGCATTCCTGGCACTGTCGCGGGCGCCGTCGTCGGAAACAGTGGCGGACGAACCGGAGACATTGGGCAGTTGATCACCAGTATTCGGGTCCTGTCGCTTGACAACAAGATCACTGAGCGGCGAGGCGATGAGCTGACGTTCTCGTATCGCCGCAGCAGTTTCCAGGACTTATTGCTCCTGTCCGCGACGTTGGAACTTACCGGCGATAATTCCGAAGAACTGACGCTGAGAATGCGTAAGAACTGGATCATGAAACGATCCACTCAGCCGCTGGCAGATCAGTCCGCGGGCTGTATTTTTCGCAACCCGCGCGGACTGAGCGCAGGGGCTCTGATTGAGCAATGTGGTCTCAAGGGCCTTTCCGTCGGCAAAGCCCGCATCAGCGAACGACACGCCAATTTCATCGTGACCGAAGACGGAGCCACAAGCAAAGATGTCGAACTCCTGATCAGTCGCATTCAAAAGGCGGTCGCTGAAAAATTCGCTGTCGATCTGGAACTGGAAATAAAGGTGTGGTGACCGATGTTATCGGCATTTCGCTCATTTCCACGGCTGTTCCTGCTGCTCGCGCTGATGCTCGCAGGGTGCGCATCGACGCCCTATGTTGCTGGTTCGGCAGACTCTTATTTCACTTCCCAACAACTTGCCGATCGTACGAAAGTCCAGATTGAACGAGGCACGCCTCATCGTGGTGTGGACACATTTGGCTGGGTCTGGGGCATTCCCGCGAAGCTCATTCTGTTTGACCGACGGGTTGAGAACCATCGTATTGGTGAGAAAACCGAGGCAGAAATTGCGGCGTACCTGCGGGACAATGAACTGACCACGGTTAAAGTGCGGATCAATCAGTATCGGCCACTGGACGACTGGGGGCGGCTGGCGGCCAACGACGCTGTCGGTGCAGGATGGCGCCTGACATTCGGCGCAGTCACGGTGCTTGGGGAAACGGTATTTCCGGGACGACTCTTTGGCGGCGATCACTTCAATCCATACACGAACACCATCCATTTATACTCTGACGTGCCGGCTCTGGCACTTCACGAAGCAGGGCATTCCAAAGACTACGCAGGACGTAAGTGGAAGGGCACCTATGCCGCGGTTTATAATTTGCCAGGCGTGCCGCTGTATCAGGAGGCAATCGCAACCAACGATGCATTGAACTACGTAAGAACCGCGGGAGATTCGGCAGATCTGCAGGAAGCGTATGAGATCCTGTACCCCGCGTATGGAACCTACGTCGGCAGCGCAATCTCGGGTTCGGTTCCGTATGGATATTTTATGGGCCTGATGGGGGGGCATATCGCGGGGCAGTGGAAATCCCGCGAACTTGGGAAAATCTGTGAACCTCCATCAAAAACGTACGTGCATCCTCGTCAGCCCATCGATCGCCTGCCGTTTGAACAATAAGGATGGTGTCCCTTTTTAATTCCGGTGGCACTGA
>JAGQQS010000917.1 GCA_020426105.1 Planctomycetaceae bacterium | reverse complement strand
CGTCGCCAGCGAATACGACTCGAACGTTGTCCGCTTTGCAGCTGCACCAGAATCGCTTCCAGCTGCCGCTCCACTTCATGCGCGTCCCGAAAACGATCGGCAGGATTTTTGGAAAGCAATCGATCCACCACTTCTGCCAGTTCCGCGGGAACGTCACTGTTCACTTCATCTACCGGGCGATGCGGGTCGTTGCAGATTCGGTTCAGAATCGCCAGAGCATGTTCCGCTCGAAACGGCGGTCGCCCGGTACACATAAAATAAATCGAACTGCCAAGACTGAACAAATCGGATCGTTGATCGACCGGTTGACCAGTGGCTTGTTCGGGAGACATGTAATGGGGCGTCCCGGCGACGACACCAGTGCGAGTCAGCGTCGCATCATCCACGGTGCGGGCCAGACCGAAGTCTGAGATCAGAACACGTTCAACAGATTCTTCCAGCAGAATATTTGCCGGCTTCACGTCACGATGGACAACGCCCTGCGCATGAGCCGCCGCCAGCCCGGCCGCCGCCTGGCGCGCGATTCGCAGTACTTCTTTGGCCTCCAAAGGGCCGCGTTCATCGACGCGAGCCTGCAACGACTGCCCCGGCACATACTGCATCACCAGATACGGCGTTTCTCCGTCCGTCAATACATCGTGGATCGGAATCACATGTTCATGCACAACAGCCGCGGCCGATTGAGCCTCCCGGGCAAAGCGTCGGCGTGCTGCGCCGTTGTGAGCCAAATGCGGCTTCAGCACTTTAATTGCGACAACTCGATGGAGTTCGGTGTCGAATCCCTTTAGCACGATTCCCATGCCACCGGAACCGATCAGGCGTTCGATTTCATAGCGCCCGATTCGTCCCAGCATTTCCGGATGACCGGGGGGCGACAGAAAATCGAGCGATACGGGTTCGCATTCCGCACCGGTGTCGTCATCAGAACTGACGTCGATGGAGATCACGACGGAGGACGGGCCCGTCGAAAGATACGATTCCGTTTGTTCATCGCCCTGCAACGTCTCACGCACTTCCTGCAACAGAGATTGATTGCCCGCTGCTTCAAGCAGCCGCTGTTGACAACGCGGGCATGCTTTCACGTGTTTCGACGCCCACTGAAACTCCGCACTGTCTTCGTCATCATGGAGTAATACTTCAAGACGACTGTCATTGCATCGCATCGTCGTCCTCCCATTTCTGAACTTCATCCCGCAAACGCGCCAGCACGCGACTGCGGGCGATGTAAACAGCACCGGTTGTCAGGCCGAGTTCGCCAGCGACCTGTTCAACATCCAGATCATCAACGGCGGTCATCCAGAAGGCCTGCCATGTCGCCTCTTTAACGCTGGACTTCACACGATCGGCCGCCCATCGAAACAGTTCGCGGCGATGCGCTGTTCGCAGTTGCTGTTCGGCAACCCCCGATACGGCAGCGTGATTCAGCAATTCAAGAAGTGCACTGCCACCACGCGACACAACAGAACGTTGTTGCTTCGTCAGCACATCGAGCAATTGATTCCGCGCGATGCGAAACAACCATGTCCGAAATCTGCCCCGCTGCCGATCGGGGCGCCAGCGTCCGACGGCCCGGGCGACGGACAGCATCACGTTTTGCACGAGTTCACGCGCGTCCGCATCCTGCAGGCCACCGCGTCGGGCGAAGCGGTAAACAAATGGTTCGTAAATCGACACGAATTCCCGCCATGCTTCGGCGTCTTCGGCCGAGGGCAGTCGCAGGATCAGGCTGGCATTCGTATCAGGCACACGCGGCATTGAACTCTCCCGTTGCCAGTACACACGCCAGCCAGCCGTGAATCTTTCACTGAATTTGCAGAATTGTCGTCGAAAACCAAATGTTTCGCCCGATCGAGACCTTTCGATTTGCTACTGTATTTCTCAACCGTTTTAGGAATTGTATCAGAGCCCCCCAGAGAAGTTCCATCACTCTGAATCACTTTGCGGAACATCAAGTCGAAGGAAATGGCGTGGCGTGGAGAATCGAAGAATTTGTCGTTCGCGGCGAAATTCGCAATGGCAATCGGAACACGGTATCAGGATGGCTGGAAGTCCTGCGAACCGAAAAAGTCGGCGATCAGCAGTCGGTTGAGCCAACTCTGGTGATGCTCTCGCTGACAGGAAACCTGACCGGTGATCTTGAGGGCCGGACGTTTCGGTTTGCGGTTCGCAAGCATGACCTGCCACAACCACAACCGGCGCTGGATCATAAGTTTCAGTTACAGCAGGTCGGCGCGATGGGTGACAATCTGTATCGCACGGTTCGAGTTCCGTCGATTCCAATCGAAGAGTATCTGGAAATGTGCGATCGCGGTGAAACGCCGCCGGAAGAATTGAGAGCCTCCATCTATCTGGAGTGGTTCAGCCAGAACGGCAGAATCGTCCTGGAACTGCTGGATCCAAAGATTGAATGGGAGGGCGAATATTGCGATCTTGCCGATCCTGAATCGGATGAATCTTCAACTCAGGATGATATGGGGCCACCGGAAATCACGACGATCATCCGTCACGATGACGGCACGTTTGAAGTCGTGGATGAGCCGAATGACAGTTCGGATCCACAAGACGACGCAGATCCGTTTGCGTTATTTCCCAGCAACCTCGAGGATCAAATTCGAGAGTCTGCAGGGGCGAATTCTCTTGACACGGACGCTGGATTGCACACCGACGATGATGTCCCCTGGATGGATTCAGAAGTCGCAGGCGACGCATCGCCACCAAAGCTTCGCAACTGGGACGAGGTTCTGCCGGGCATCGATCCGGAAACAAAGGCGATGTACGAACAATGGGATGAAGTGATTTATGGGACCAAAGATGAACCGTTAACGTGGCTATTCGAGGAACCGCTGTGTCTGCCGAAACCCGATGATGTCAAGGACGAGAAACATGCATAGCAGGTGCTGTCCGCATTACTGACCGCGATGGCTCTGCGTGGAGTCGCCTTTGATATGTGCCCGCATTTTACGGCGATGCAGGCCTATCGGCTGTTGATCAATGACTTGTTGCCAAAGGCCGGCGCGCATCCAAACCTGGCGGCCACCGGATTTGTGAAACACTATTGCTCGTGGGAATACTGCGAGGAATGTGATGCGGAATTCGAAGCAAGATCGTAAGTTATTCTTCCAGCCTCTCAAGTTCGATGCCGGAGATAACCGCATGGCCGGTCTTTGCAGTGAACGTGATCTCCAGCCAGTCTCCGACCATCACGCGATCAATGGTCCGAATTAAAGCCGAATCGGCATTGCCTCCAACTGTGATATTTTCCAGGACGGTTTGGCCCTGGACCGCAACGTCGAACACTCGCTCCTGATCCATCGTGCCGTGCGGACTCCCAAAGTACAGTCGAACGCGGTAGGGCTCCGGTGCTGTCTCGGGGGCGTTCGTCGACACTTGTACCGGTTCGGAGGAAGCATCTGCCGCCTCTTTCGGCGGAAGGGGCTGTGCCTTCAGACTCAAACGCAGGCTTGTCAAATTTTCGACACCTGATGAGTCTACCCATGGCAACGGTGTTCCCGCCTTCGAGGCCGGATGATCCTGGAAGAGTTTATAGTCGCCCGTAAATTCCAGGCCAAGGTTCGGTGAATCACCAGCGACCGGCGGATATTCCAGCCACATCAAACCATTGGCATCGCGGCGATCGCCGGGGGCTCCCAGATTAACGCCCAGATGTTGCACGCGTCCTGCGGATGGGTCGAGCACAAGGGTATTGCTGATGGTCCATACATCCATCTCCGGCATATGGACCAGTGCCAGCGATGTTTGATTCTGATAGGCGCAGCTGCACGTACGAGTGTAATCGGGAGCATTCAGTACGCCGTCTGCAACAACAAGATTTGATGTACACCCGGACTTAAAGCCGCCAAAATTTCCCGTCCCGCCTTCTGTGAGCAAGTCATAGAACCCCGCGGCACCCGAACGAAACGTGAGCAGATTTTCGCTTGCGATGATGTTGTTGCAGCCATAAGCACGGGTGATCTTCCATGGCTGTAGTTTTCCGGTAAGGGCGTTCTTAACCATTTTGGGGGACCCATCCACGAGATGGAAAGCCCCGGCCGATTCCTTGTATGAGTTCGTATTGGTAATGATAAGATCATTGTGCAGCACACATGGTCCGGAATATACGAGATCAGCTTTCTGCCATACGACTTCTCCCGTCTGAGCGCGATACACTGCCATGCCCTGTCCCACTTCAGACGACAATCGATCACTCGCCGCCGCGCCGGCCTGCAGCAGAAGTCCGTGCGTTTCTGAATAACCCAGCCAGGTACCAAACACCTGCCCGGAAAGTTCCCAGGCTTTCTCGCCGGTCAGCGCGTTGATCGCGAGCAGGCGATAGGTGTCGGGGTTTGATTTTCCGCGACGACGAAGGATCTCCTCAACTTTCGACGGATTTCGATCAAGGGTATAGATCAAGCCGCCCCCCGCAACGATCCCGTTGTGCCAGAAACTATGCAGCGCGTCGACTTTCCACAACTGCTTTCCCGTGTGCCGATCAAAGCCGACCAGTGCCATACTGGCCGCCAAATCCAGACTCTTCTCACCAAACCCGGCGCGTTTTTCACTTTGTCGAAGCGCCTCGTCCTGATCAGCCTCATGGCGAGCGCGGTAATTTGCGAAGCCCACTCCACCCAGCAGCACGTCCTGATAGATTCCAATGTATCCCCAGTCATGCGGGTATTCCGGATCAGCCTGCGGCAGTGAGATTTCGGTCATGGTCAGGCCGGTTGCCGGATCAAGCACATGACAGGTGGCACCTTCAAGGATGTAGACGGCATCGGCCGTCACGACATAATTGGTGCCGCGCGCGTTTGCTCCAGGAATATGCACCTGATTGTAGGCCGGATCGAGCGGCGTGTTTTTGTAGGTATCGTCAAAAAATACATCGTGCGTTCCCAGATCTTCGAAGTCCCGCTTCCAGAGCTGGCGTCCGGTATAGACATCCCGGGCGGTGAGTGAATTCATGCCCTGAATGAACAACCTTCCTCCGACGACCTGCTCCGGAGGACCGTGACCGTGTCTTGGCAGAATGTCATTGTGACTGGCTCCGCCGAACCAGAGCACGCCCAGTGGAAGTTTCACACGCTGGTCACTTGAATTGATTGTGTTGGCGATGTTCCCGTGTTGATGAGTCCAGGCACCGGCTCCGGGCAGCGGGCCTG
>JAGQQS010000916.1 GCA_020426105.1 Planctomycetaceae bacterium | reverse complement strand
TGCCAGGGTCCGTTCAACGTCTATCGCCTGGGAATCCGGAGTCCTGCCGGGGCTGTGGAATTAATCACCGAAGGACAACTTCTTGCTGAACCCGTGGCCGCAAGGTCAGGTTTTGGAGAACGGACTGGCCTTGCGGCCACAGGTGAAGCGACTCAATCAACACGCCGCAGCGTTCCTGGTTGAATTTTCTAACGCTGAATGCTGTGGAAATGAATTCCGGAGCAACGCCAGGTTTTCACGGAGCGGGAGATCATTGCAGCTGCTGCACCAGCAGCAGGCGGGAACTTCAGCCCCGTTTCAGCGGCCACCACTCGGACAGTATTGCTGGATCCATGCGAAAATCTCGTTATGCCAGAAACGGCTGTTGGCGGGTTTATTGACCCAATGGCCTTCGTCCGGAAAGTTAATGAACTTGCTCGGAATTCCCTGACGCTGCAGCGCCGTGAACAGCTGCTGCCCTTCACTCACGGGAACCCGAAAATCCAGGTCATTGTGGATGATAAGCATCGGCGTCCTGAAGTTCGCTGCAAATTTGTGCGGCGAATGTTTCTCATATGAATTTCGATTCGGTCCCCACGGAGGCCCCCCGTGTTCATATTCGTCAAACCACAGTTCCTCAGTCGTGGTGTACATACTTTCAAAGTTATAGACACCACAGTGAGTGACCAGTGTTTTGAATTTCGACGTGTTTCCCTGGAACCAGTTCATCATATAACCGCCGAAGGACGCACCAGCCGAGAACATCCGATTGCTATCAATATAGTCCTGACGTTCCAGATGCGCGAGCCCCGCCAGCAGATCTGTAAAACAACGACCGCCCCAGTCACCACTGATCTGGTCTGTGTATTTCTGACCGAATCCTGTACTCCCGCGGGGATTGGGCATCGCCACAGCGTATCCCTGCGCGGCCCAGACCTGAGGGTTCCAGCGGTAGCTCCAGCCATCAGCCCAGGCTCCCTGCGGACCTCCATGGACCAGAAACGCCAGCGGCCATTTTTTCGATTTATCAAAATCCGGCGGAAACAGTATCCACATCTGCATCGGATCACCATCCGCACCGATCACTGTCACGCTTTCCGGCTGGGGCATGTTCAGTTCGGCAAGCAAATCGTCGTTGGCGTGAGACAGATTTTCCCCGGGAACCCTGGTACGCAGGAATGAAGAGTCCATTCGCACGCGATAAATATCTGCCGGATGAGTCAAGCGGGAATTGCTGCAGATCAGCATACTGCCATCCGCAGAGATGCTCAGGCTGCCGGAACTTCCGACTGACTGGCAGCGTTCGACAATGTTCGGCGCATTCAGAGAAAGTCCGAACAATCCGCGGGACGCATTTGTTTCTGCAGCGGCGATGATTCGATCATTACCGCACCAGACAATCTCGTCAAAGGAAAGGTCAACTTCAGCCGTCATTGATCTGGCATTGCTGATCAGACTGCCATCGGCACTGCATTCAGCCAGCATGATTTCCCATTTATCCGCTTCGTAGCCGGCCTTTCGCTGAGCACGATAGGCCAGTTTTGTGCCGTCGGGTGAAAATATTGGGAGACCGTCAGCGGCCGGATTCCCGGAAGTCAGGGTTTCCCATTCAATCGTTCCACCGGAGACCGGGACGCGACACAAGTCATAATTCGTACTCCACGCTTCCTCCGTCGCAGGGACGGCGTTGAAAATCAGATGACTGCTGTCCGGGCTGAAACAAAAATCCTGGGACGCAGAAAATGTAGTGGACGTCGGGTACGCATCACGGTCTCCAGGAGTGACGTCGCGCGGGACCGATGCTTCAAGGTCACCAGACGCGTTCAGACTGAGATCACAGACGAACAGATGTTGTCGTTTGTCTTCCACATAACTGTCCCAGTGGCGATAGAAGAGGCGTTTAAAAACGCGGGCTTTCACAGGAGACTCGGCAATTTCGTCCAGCTTCTGTTTATTCGCGGCATCGCTCTCAGCAAACGGCAGCAGCGAAAATTCCGGATACACTGCTGACACGAAAGCAATATGCTTTCCATCCGGTGACCATTTGGCCGTGGCGGCATCCGTACTGATTCTGGTCAGTTGCCGCGCTTCCCCACCGGCCGGGTTAATCAACCAAAGCTGACTGCTCCCGGAACGCGTTGATTCAAACAGGATCCAGCGGCCATCGGGCGACCATTGCGGATGAGTGTCCTTCGCAGTGCCCGTCGTCAACTGACGCGGTGGCATGGAACCGTCGGTCGGTACAAGCCAAATTCGTGACTGTGACTTATTCTGATGCGAATCCACAATTTCCGAAACGGCATAGGCCACCCACCCGCCATCCGGACTGAGATCGGGAGCACTCACGCGTTTAAACTGAAAAAGATCTTCAACAGTAATCGGACGTTCGGTCATCGCAGAGTTCGCCGGAGGCTCAGGTTGGGCATTCAGAAATGCAGGGCAGAGTACGACCGTCAATACGGCCGGAAGGTAACAAATTCGCATGAGTCTGTTGATTCCGTCTGAAACAGTTCGAGGCAGGAGACAACCAGCATAGGGACGAATTCCCGGTAGCATGTCACGTTTCCCCGGGGCTTGTCCAGTGTTCCGCAGGCTGCATGTCCCCCTTTTTTGACGGGGAACGCTTCTGAAACATGGATTCGACCTGAAAAGATGTTCGCCATGATGACCGGTGTTTCCGGCACAATCGGAAATTTTCTGTGATGCTTCGCGTACTCAGGTTCAAGTATCCGATCAATACAACGATGCATGTTGTTGCGCTGTTTTGATGACCACCCCGAATGTATTCTCCAAATTTCCGAACTGGATCTCCTCACATGCGACTAACTAACGCTGCCGCAGCAAGCTGTGTACTTTTCCTCAGCTTAGCAAATACTGTCACAGCAGACGAGATCATCTATCCAGGTGAGCCAGAATCCATTGGCGTGATTGACTCGTACGAGCCTGGCAACCTGTATCCTTCGCCGGAAACAATCGGATCGCCGGGATGTGGCGTCGTTCAGGAAGGCTGCAACGCATGTGGAGCCGGCAGCGGCTGTTCCATCTGCAATGGTGGTGGTGCCGTATGCGGCGGATGCAACACCTGCGCACCTCCGGCCTGCGGAGTCTGTGGAACGGCACAGTGCTGGGATTGTTCACACGAAGAAGGCATTGACATCGACAGCCTCACTGTGGCGGCTCAGTCAAAAGCACTCTACGAAGCGTCAAGAGCGAGAATCATTGTCATTTGCCCTGAAGCCACCGGCGTATCGCTTATGGACCAGAAGATGACAACGCTCGGAGAATTACGTTCGTTTCTTGTCGATGTCAACGATCGCGACAAAGTCTACAAATATGAAATCAAGGTGGATGTGGTTCGTGGTGGTAAGAAATATTTCAAGAAGCACAAGATGGATAACCTGCGAGCAGGCATGATCCTCACAGTAGTTGTCGAAGCGCCACCGTATGAAGAGGGTGCCCCTGTGGTTCTGGCTCTTGATGTGAAGCCCGATGCACCGGGTGGTAAGCCGCCGGAAGAGAAGAAAGATGAGGACGGGGGCGACGACGAGAAGAAGGACGGCGAAGATGACAAGTCTGCCCCGACGGTCGCAAGTCAGAAGGGCCTGAAGATTCCCGCGATTCGGTAATTGCCCCGGCGGCAGCCCAGGATCGTTATTGATTTATCGTCTTGGTTTCAGCAGCGCCGTCGAAGTCCCTTCTCCCTTTCGAAGGTAGATCGTGCAGCTTGGAAGCACTGGGTGTAAAGACTTACG
>JAGQQS010000915.1 GCA_020426105.1 Planctomycetaceae bacterium | reverse complement strand
GGGAATATTCCGGGGCTCGGTCAATTGCTCCTGGGATTCTCCCGCGATGAATTACAGCATGTCCGTGCGGAAATCGAATCGATTGCGACGACGGGCGACACACCGGAATTGAAACGCATCGGCTACTCTGCATGGGTAGCGGCGGCTGGACCTGACGACGCATTTCTGGCAGCGTCACAGAACACGCAGCGTCTCCGCGACTTCCTGGATGCCGTGCCGACTGTGGATAAAAACGTCCGAGGTGAACTGTTTGCGAAAGTCATTCCGCTGGTATTCGACCTCCCGACAAGCCTGCAGGCGGAGACGCGAACCGCAGAAATGGAAGGGCCCGGAGTATTTGTGGAGTACTTTCATCCGTGTGCCAAAGATGTAGCCATGGAAACACTTGATAAACTCACTCCCCGGGCAACCGGTGTAGTTTCGGAGATTACGCTGAATGTCCCGCAACGCACCGAACAAGATGGTTTCGCGCTGCGTTTTACCGGAAACCTGCTGGCCAACAAAGCAGGGAAGTACACGTTTTCGATCAATTCAGATGACGGCTCACGGCTGTATATCGACGATCAGCTCCTGATCGACAACGATGGTTTGCACGGGATGACGAACAAGAACGGAGCGGTGGAATTGCCCGCTGGCAATCATCGATTGGTTGTCACCTACTTTGATCATGGCGGAAGCGAAGGCCTTGAGGTGTCGTGGAAAGGGCCCGGATTTAAAAAGCAGTCGATACCTGCCGCTCAACTCACGGCCATTGGCGGTGAGACGTTGCATGATGTGGCGATCCGTGCACTGACATCGATCGACGGATTCCATTCGGAAAAAGTCGATGCTTTGACAAAGCTGGTGGCCCAGGGTAAGCATCGTCCGACAGCAATTCAGGCCCTGCGAGCAATTCCTGCGGCAGACTGGTCGGATGCGTTAATTCGTCCAATGGTAGACAATCTCATCGGCTATCTCAGTGAGATGCCGGCACGGTATCGTACAGGCCCAGCGGCGATGGATGCCGTCGAATTGGCTAAGTCACTTTCCGGCAGATTAACTGCGGATGCTGCAGAGTCGATCGAAAGCCGTCTGAACAATCTCGATGTTCGAGTGATCGCAATCGGGACCGTGTCGCATCGTATGATTTTCGACAAGGAGATCATCGCGGTTCGGGCTGGTAAAGCCGTCGAATTTCGCTTTACCAACACCGACGACATGCCGCACAATTTTGCAATTACCGTCCCAGGAGCGCTGGAAGAAATTGGCGAACTGGCCGAATCCACCGGTCGCGACGTCGATGCTATGGAACGTCACTATATCCCCAGATCGGATAAAATTCTGCTCGGCAGTAAGCTCCTGCAGCCAGGTCAATCGGAAGCGTTAAGTTTTGAAGTGCCGACGGAACCGGGAATTTACCCCTACGTGTGCACCTATCCTGGTCACTGGCGGCGAATGCATGGTGCCTTGCATGTTGTTGAGAATCTCGAACAGTACCAGGCTGATCCCGCGGCCTATCTGGCAAATGCCGCACTCCCGGTTAAGGACGAACTGTTGAAGATGAACACTCGATTGCACGAGTGGAAGTTTGACGAATTCGCTGCCGAGGTGAAGACGTTACCACCCGGGCGATCCTGGGAGGTGGGTAAAGAACTGTTTAAAGTGGCCAGTTGCGTCGGGTGCCACAAACTTAGTGGAGAAGGAAATGTGTTCGGCCCTGACCTCGCCCTGCTGAACGATAAGAAACACAGCGTCGAAGCAATTCTTCGCTCAGTTCTTGAGCCATCAAAGGAGATCGACGAAAAGTTTCAGTCCAATATCTTCGTGCTCGACGATGGTCGAACACTTACGGGGATGGTCGTGAATGAAACTGCCGAAGAAATCCAGGTGGTGATCAATCCACTGGCGAAAGATAAACCGACCGTGATCGAACGGAAACAAATTGAAGAACGTCTGAAGTCGCCTGTCTCACTGATGCCATCCGGGTTGTTGGATAAATTGTCTCGAGAAGAAATCCTTGACCTCGTTGCGTTCGTGTTTGCCAAAGGCGATCAGAAACACAAACTTTTTCAAGGTGACCACGGACATCATCATCACTGAGTCGTTCGCTGTCATCCAGCCGGCGGCAAGTGTCGGA
>JAGQQS010000914.1 GCA_020426105.1 Planctomycetaceae bacterium | reverse complement strand
AAGTGTGTCAGCCCGTCGGGCCTGACGAGCAGAGGAATGAATCTCATTGAAGTGTCCAAAATTTGTGAATCGACCCAGTCCACGTGGTACGAAACATGCTGCTTCATAGCTTGTAATTCCGCACAAGGTTCCAAAGAATGTCCAGGTTACTCAGCGGCACTCGCAAATTTCGGCCACGAATGGCGGGGCATTCTCAGTTATAAATTCCACCCGGAATCGATTCGGACGGGACATCCATAAAATGACACAGGTACACAGATCACGACGCGAATTTCTAACGACGACCGGCGGGCTGGCCCTGATTGGTTCGGCCCCTGCGATTTTGGGCGCGGAGAATAAAAGTGGTTCCAAACCTCCCGTGCTCGGCCCGGAAGGCCATCGGTACGAAGTACGCCACAATTGCATGCAGATACCCAGCCATATTCAATGGCAGGATACTCACGGCGTCGCTATCGACTCCGCCGGCCTGATCTATGTCAAACACCGCACGATGACGGTCGAGCCGCAGGACGCGATCGTGGTGTTTGATCGCGACGGCAAATTCGTGCGGTCCTTTGGAAAAGAATTCCACGGAGGTGGACATGGTATCGACATCCGCCGGGACGACGGAGAAGAGTTTCTGTATCTGTGTGACAACAAGGGTTACATCGCGAAGAGCAGTCTGATGGGAGAGATTGTCTGGAAGCATGCCGCGCCAAAGATAGAACCTTATAAAGGTGCCCGGCCGTTCGAACTGGAAACTCCGGGCAAATACGGCAAGGGCTATCTGTTCTGCCCAACCAATATTGCCTTCGCGCCGGATGGTGGTTTTTGGGTCGGCGATGGTTACGGTTCACACTTCATCATTAAGTATGACAAAGCCGCAAATCCAGTTGATTATTTCGGCGGTGCCGGAAATGGTCCCGGTCAGCTCCAGACGCCTCACGGATTGTGGTGGGATGATCGAAAAGGGCGTGAGCCGTCTTTGGTCGTCGCTGATCGAGCGAATGCGCGGCTGCAGTATTTTTCTGCCGACGGAAAGCATTTGAGCTTCTGTAACGACGTGTTGTTTCCGGCCGACATTGATATCCGCGGCGAGACGATGCTGGTGCCTGACCTTCACGCAAGGATCACATTGCTGGATGCTGCCAACAACGTGATTGCGCATCTTGGACATGATCCCGACTGGCTGCAGCAGGTACTGGCCGATAACTTTGCGATGCGTCGTCAGCCCGAACGCTGGCAGTCGGGGAAATTCGTCCATCCGCACGACGCATGCTTTGACCATGATGGCAATATCTATGTCGCCGAATGGGTGGCAACCGGCCGTGTCAGTTTCCTGAAGCACATTGGTTAGTGGGCTGACAATGCTGTATGCTCACTGTTTACACGTCACGTACACGAGGTGCCAAATGCAAAATCTGATCCTGAGTCTGCTCGCCCTGGCCGCAATCGTTCCAAGGGCTGAAGCGGCTGACGCTTCTGAAGGCTCCAACATTTCCGGAGAAACCAAACGCGTGCGCTGGGCGGAGTCGCCTCCGGTCAAACAGAATACCTGGCGTATTCAGAGGATGAAAGACAATCCCGTGATCGATGCGGACTGGAATAAGCCCGCATGGCAGAGTGTTGCCCCGTTAACCCTGGAATACTACATGGGAAAAGAGCCGGCGCATCAGCCCAAAACACAGGCTCGGGCGGCCTACGACGACCAGTACATTTACGTCATCTGGAAAGTCGACGACAACTATGTGCTGGGTAAACGCACGCAGCATCAACAGGACGTCTGGCGTGATAGCTGCGTGGAGTTTTTCTTCACGCCTGACGGAGACAGTTCAAATTCAGGCTACTTCAATCTGGAAACGAACTGTTGTGGCTTCAAGCTTTTGAACGCACACTTTCCGGATCGCGACGAATACATCTTTACGGACGACGATTTTGCCACAATCCGCACAGCGAGCTCACTCAAAAGCCCCATTAACCCGGAGACCGCACAATCGACGGTCTGGACGCTGGAATACCGAATTCCCTTCAGCCTTCTGGAAAAGGCGACCAAGATCGAACGCCCAAAACCAGGCGTGACCTGGCGGGGGAATTTCTATAAATGCGCGGACGATTCCAGCCATCCGCACTGGTTGACCTGGTCCCCCGTGCATAATGCTGAACCGTCATTCCATCTTCCCGCCTGGTTCGGGAAGCTGGTATTTGAATAGATCCATCGGCGGCTGAGCCCGGCTGATTCTGTATTTAGAGGAGGACGCGATGAAACGTTACGTCGTGACAAATCAGTCGTCCGGAGTCAGTCATGCTCTGTGTGATTCGCTGGGAGAAGCTCTGGCATCAGCCGTTCGACTGCAGGATGAAGGAGCCCGGGCGTTGATCGTTGACTCGCAAGGGTCCGGGACCATCATGGCCGGGCGATTCGATTTGCTGGAAGCGGAAGGCTATCTTGGTCGAGACCTTGGCAGTGAGAAAATTGACACTGCTGTGCCGCTGGCGGAAGTGATGCTGACAGCAAAACGTACGGCCCCGAAGAAACAGATTTACCACTGGGACACCGGGCCGTCGGAATGACACTGACGTGTCGCATTGCGCGGCTGCCTCGGACACACGGCTGCTGGCGACACGCGATGACTCGATCTATCAGCACGAGAATTCGGCAGATTCCTCACCATCGGGGCGGTCGCACCTGTGAATCCAGTTTGGGGGACAAAACGGGGATAGGTCCATAAAGGATCGTCAGGCGCAAGGTGAGGTTGTGGCGGACAAGCGATTAGTTTTCGATGTGCGAAGATGAGTGTTCTGCGCAGCGAATGCAGTCAACACCTACCTGCGCTGATCTCCGCTCATCACAACCATGGACAAAATTGCTTTCTGAAACCTGCTCGTCCCCTCGCTGCGGATGCAGTGACAGCGCGTAGCCCCAGGCTTCAGCCCTGGGGTTTTCTGCGATTCGCTGCGGAGCAGCGGCGGTTGGTAGCCTGTGGTGTCAACCACAGGTCAGCGATCAACCAGAGATCCAAAACCCCGAATGGGGTGACATAAATTTGCGATGGCTCGGCAACGTGGC
>JAGQQS010000913.1 GCA_020426105.1 Planctomycetaceae bacterium | reverse complement strand
CGCCGCCGACAGGATTCAATCACGACTTCTGGATCGGTCCCTCCGAATTCCGTCCCTATAACCAGAACGAAAATCACTACAACTTTCGTTATTTTCTGAACTACGCCAGTGGTCAGATCACAAACTGGGGTGCGCACAATATCGACATCGCTCAGTGGGCGATGGGCGCTGATAACAGTGGGCCGGTTTCTGCGATTGCCGAAAGTGTTGAGTACGAAGGGCGAAAGACGGGACTGTATGACGTCTCGTCAACATGTCGTGTGACGATGGAATACGCGAACGGCGTGAAACTGAAGATTGGCCAGTGGCGCGAAGGCGATGCCTCGCGCGAATATGAAAACGGCAGCAACCGCTTCATTGGTACGAAGGGTGAGATTCTTGTCAATCGTGGAAAACTGGAGGCCACTCCAGCAGGTCTGCTGGAGACAAAGCTGAAGGCAAGCGACACACGGCTCTACCGCAGTGATGATCATGTGAACAATTTCCTCGAATGCATCAGAACGCGAGACACGCCGATCAGTGACGTCGAAATCGGTCATCGGAGCGCGTCCGTCTGCAATGTCGCCACCATCGCTCTGAAACTGGGACCCGGGCGACTGCTGAAGTGGGATCCTGTCAAAGAGGAGTTTCCCGGTGACGCCGAGGCGAACGCGCTGCGTTCCCGGCCGCTGCGTAAGCCGTATGATCTGATTTGAAGAACTGCTTGTCAGCCATCGCAGGCATATGGAATGCAGCTTAATCACCCGTGTGAAACGAAAAACGCTGAAAGCGTGGTACATCAAAGCCTGGGGTAAGTTGTTCGCGACAGCAAAAGTGCGCCACCCCAGGCTGTCTTGTGAAACCCGCTCCGAGTTAAATCCCTGTCCGTTCCCCTGCATCGTCAGCGGCGGCGCAACATACGGATGATTCTTCGCCATAACCTGACAAAGCGTCCGGGGTCCAGTACTGTTTCCGTCCAGGTCTTCCTTGAAGAGGTAAAATTGCCCCAGGCCAGATCGACGTAGGGCGTATACGTATTGCGGACAGAATTCCAGATGCCCTGTTCATTGATGCTGCTCAACGAGTCCCAGTAGTGACCAAAAATATTTCGATTAATAATTTTTCCTGCAACGAACAATCCGGTCAGAGTTCCATGTGACAGGTTTCGAACACTTTCAACCGTCTCCATCGCGATTGCGGCAGAGACGCCCAGCATGCTGACCTGTTCCTGCTCGGCGATAGAACGCATTTCTGACCAGAAGCGACCGATTTCAGATTCCGGGATCAGGTTTCGGGGATCGATCTCGTTGATTGCTTTTCGTGTTTGTTCCACACTCGTGCGAAGCTCTTCCAGCGACAACGGCGGCTGATCAAATGCACTTGCTGCCGAACCACTGGCGTCCTTAACAGCACTGAACAGGTCTTCCACCCGGTGAATGCTTGAACTATCGTCGATTAGCCCCTGTGCCTGGAGCTCCCGTGCCAGCTCATTGAGATACGTTTTTGTTCCATACGCCGTGTCGCTGACGATGGCCAGAACCCAGAGTGGTGACACGTGCAACGTGGCCAGCCCGGCGATGTCAATAAAATTTCCGGCGGCCTTCCGAGCGATAAATCGAGAAGGGCTAACAGGGGCGATATCTCCACTGGCACTTGTTGCAGGGACTGCTGTCTCGGAGTGCTGGCCAACTGCTGGTTCCGATTCAGAAACCGTTGCCACATTGTTGAGCAGAAAACCGAGCGAGTTGCGCACCATCACTTCGTAGCTCTTCGAGTCCTGAAACGCCTGAGGAACTACGAATTCTGCGATTTCCTTTGCTGTGCCTGCCGTGACACCCACAGCACTGCGAACGAGTCGCTCGGGCAATGAAATCCCGTACAAAAGTCCGTCCATCAATGAGTCTACTGTGGATATCGTGCCGTCGTCGCGTGACGCAGCCTTTGCAGCAGCTTCTGTTGCTTGTAGCGGATTTGAAGGAACAGTCATCCTGGCATGCTCCGAATTACAATTATTTATTGATCCAGACAGAGTCTCTAAGCAGCATACCGTGGATTGTCTGATGAGGGCGTTGTCTTGTAAAGTCGAGCGTCACGAGAATGGGGCCGGAGGGAGCAGTCGCGGATTTCGGTAG
>JAGQQS010000912.1 GCA_020426105.1 Planctomycetaceae bacterium | reverse complement strand
AGAGCCATTATTGCGGCCGGGGCGTGCCAGTGATCCGGGGTTGCGATGAACACACAGTCCACATTCGCATCGCTGAGGATCGTGCGCAAATCGTCTGTCTTTTGCGGTTCTCGACCGGTGCTTTCGGAAATTATCTTTGCGGCGGCTGCCAACTTTTCGGTATCGACATCACAGACCGCGACGACCTGCACATCGCTGCGTTTCGACAGAGTTCGCAGATGATTCGAGCCCATCCCGCCGCAGCCAATGAAACCAATGCGGATCGGAGCGTGGGTATGACGGATGGCCACCGGGCTGGCCGTATCGGACAGCATTGATGCCGCGGCAGCAGCAGCACCCGTTTTAAGAAACGTACGTCGTGGTGGGATCATGGGCGTGCACTCCGGCAGAAAAAACGAGAGGCGTAAACCGCGAGGGTAACTGCGTCTGATCGCCTGCGTCAACCGATCCGGGCTGTTTTAAGAGTTGCAGGGGCAACGTGTGTGATTCTTCCGACGCTGCGGAGGATGGTTCTGGAGGGGGCTGGCGGCTGCCCCAATTGTCCGTCCGACGGCACCGCTCCCGGAAAATCCCGTCAAAGTATCGCTTCCAGGAACTTCTTGACTCGGCATCTGTGTTCCTTTAGGGTCCGTCAACTCGTAGGGTTCGGCAGCAGTTTTTGACCGAAACACGTCGGATTACCGTGAAATTTACCGTTCTCTAAGGATCATTCTGAAATGGCCGATCTGATCGCACCGCATGGTGGATTGTCAGAACCTGTATGCTGTACTGTTGCTGAAAAGGACCGCGACGCGTTTCTGGCGGAGGCGAAAACGCTGCCTCAGGTGCCCGTGTCGGCTGCAGACCTTTCCAGTGTTTACCGCTTCGGGGATGGCACACTCAGCCCACTCACGGGCCCGATGAATTCGGCTGTCTACAATCAGGTCCTTGACGAATGCTACGTTGTCAGTAACGGAGCAAAATACGCGTGGACAATTCCGATTGCATTTCCGATCACGGCTGAGATGGCGAAAACGCTGAAAGCCGGGCAAAAAGTAGCACTTACGGCTCCAAACGGCGATATCGTGGCCACGCTGGAAATCAACGATGTCTACGCCTGGCCGAAGCTGAAGTATCTTCAGTCGGTCTATCTGACAAACCGCATTGATCATCCAGGGGCCGACATGGTGATTAAGGGCGAAGCGGCTAACTCGCACCTGATCGGCGGCGAAATCAAAGTACTGCCCCAACCCAAGAATCCGTCTTTCGGTAAGTATGTTCTGACACCTCGCGAAGTACGCAAGCTGCTCGCCGAAAAAGGCTGGAACGCGGTCGTTGCTTTCCAGACTCGCAATCCACTGCATCGCGCGCATGAATACGCACTCGTGTACGGGCTCGAGACGCTTCTCCAGCAGGGACTCAACGCTGGCGCGTGTCTGAACCCGTTGATTGGTGAAGTCAAAGGTGACGACGTAAACGCCGAGATCCGCATGCAAACCTATGAGAAATTGATCACCGACCGCTCACTCGGCGACGGTGACAGTGATGCGAGCCTGTGGGGACCGCGGAAGGAATCCGTACCGGATCGCGTCGTGCTGCTGGGACTCGATATTAAAATGTTCTACGGAGGGCCGAAAGAGGCTGTGATGCATGGCATTTACCGGCAGAACATGGGCTACACGCATTTGGTCATTGGCCGTAAACACGCTGACGCGCCGTACGCCAACGGGGAATCCATCTGGGGCGATTTCGACGCTCAGGAGATCTTCAAGAAACTGACCGGGGACCTGAAAATCAAAACGGTCAATGTGGGATTTGCAGCGTACTACGAGTCCGTCGGTCGCGTCGACCTGATGGAGCGGCACAAAGACGAAAAACCGTGGTCCATCAGTGGCAAGGACATCCGGGCTACCTTGCAAAAGGGTGAGCTGGTGGACGGCCGGATTATGCGTCCGAGCACTTCCAAAATTTTGAGTGCGGCAATGAAAGTCGGCTGATATTCAAACCGATGACATCAATCGGGTAATGACTTGATCAGTCTCACCCCGATAAGGTGAAACTCAAAAACAGAAAAAGCCTGCGGCATCATCAATGCCGCAGGCTTTTGAATTTTAGCTACCGCACTACTTGTTCACTTCCCCATTGTCACTACACACCAGCGTCAGATTGAGGTCGCAATCACAAGTATCGGCGCGGTCGGAATAGGACGCGCCATAGGTTCGGGCTTTCCATCGACCGTTGCCTTTCGCGCTGGCCATGCCGGATACCATGTAAGACTGATCAAGGTTTCCGATAGCGCTGGAAATGTCGCTTAACTCCGCCACAATTGCACACTGCAGCTCGACCAGCCCCACGATCATACCCAGCACGAGAATGGTGCCGATGAGCACGATTTCGGCAGACAAAATAACGCCGGATTCATCGTTCCAGAGAGACGTCTTCGACATGGAAACTCCTTGATGTGTTCTTGAGAGATCAGTCCGGGAAGCAGAACTGTTCCCGTTGCTCTCACACAGAAGCGATCGGTGTTCCAATGTCATAAAATAGCGGCCGACTGCGGACGCCGTGCAGGTGCTGCATTCTAAACCATAGTGGCGCAGCAGTTTACGCTTCGCGAGCGATTCCTGCTCCGAAGGCACAGAACTTTGGGGTGTAAAACTGACTTAACACACTGTCATTGACGCGTGTTAAGCGTTTAATACACATCATTGATGTGTCGATCGAACTTCTTCGCCATAGATTGTCGGGATTTTTCCGCCGTTTTACAGCATTATCCGCGAGCAGCGAGTCAACAAACTCTCGCATTTCGAACAATCGACACAGCCGGAAGATAACTGGAGCAATCAGCATTCCGAAAAGCACAAAAATTCGAATGATTGGACTCTGCCCTGTCTTTGACTGGGTTGCAAGTCGGTCGCTGCACACGATACCCTTCGTTCGAAGTGACAAGGATTCTCGCGTCATCCCAATGAGAAGGAATTAATTCAATGTCAGACATTCGCAAAGGTGCAGTGACCCTTAAGGGGAATCCGGTGGATCTTGCCGGAAAAGAATTGACCCCGGGCGTGAAAGCGCCGGAGTTTTCACTGCAGAATAACGGGCTGGAAGAGGTGACTCTGGCCAGCAGCAGCGGCAAGGTCCGGATCATTGCCACGATTCCGTCACTGGACACATCGGTCTGTCACGCTGAAACGAAGAAGTTCAATGATCAGGCGGCGGAGTTACCGAACGCTGAAATCCTGGTCGTCAGCATGGATCTTCCTTTCGGGCAGAAGCGCTGGTGCGGAGCGGAAAATATTGACAAAGTGAAGACGTTGAGTGCGCATCGCTGTACGCGGTTCGGGGAAGACTATGGAGCCCTGATTAAAGGCGGCCCGCTGGACCGCTGCCTGTGTCGAGCGGTGTTTGTCATTGATGGTGAGGGAACCGTCAAATACGCCGAATACTGCAAAGAAATCGCAGAGCATCCAAACTACGACGCTGTGCTCGCGGCCGCGAAGTAGCTTCCGTTCTTTCGGGGGGTGCCTGTGAAAGGAATTGCGTGAGCCCTAATTACCTGACGCGACGAATGAAACTGTTGCGGAGCATGAAACGTGCTTCCGTCGATGGGCTGTTGATCAGTGGAACTGCAAACGTCCGATATCTGACGGGGTTCACAGGCGACTCGTCGTGGTTGTTTCTCAATGCTTCCGACTGCATCTTACTCAGTGATACCCGCTACGAAACACAGTTGGCCACGGAGTGCCCCGATCTGGATGTGGAAATTCGGGATTCTGGCAGCACCATCATTGATGTCGCTGCAAAGGTCTTCGAGAAGGCGCAGTGCCGCAGACCGGGCATTGAGGCGGACCACCTCACGGTGGCTCAGCATTGTTCTCTTGCAAACAAAACCACAACCGCGGAACTGATTGCAACGAGCGGCCTTGTAGAACGTTTGCGGGAGATCAAAGACAAGTGGGAGTTGGAACAGATCCGAACGGCGATCGAATATGCTCAGCGCGGCATTGGTGTTGTTCGGAGTTCCCTGCGTTCGGATCAAACAGAAACGGAGCTCCTCTATTTGCTCGAAGCCGCAATGCGCAGCTTTGGGGCGTCGGGAACGGCTTTTGAGCCAATTGTGGGGGTCGGCCCGACGGCTGCATTGCCACACGCCCACGCGGGGACGCGGCAGGTTGCCGAACATCCTGTGCTGCTCATCGACTGGGGCGCCGCAACGCAGACCGGCTATCGGAGCGATCTGACACGGGTTTTTATAACAGGCAGACCCACGAAGCAGATTGAGCTGGTGTATAAAACAGTGATCGCGGCTCAACAGGCCGCTATTAAAGCGATTCGCCCCGGTGTGAAGTGTGCTGATGTTGACAAAATTGCCCGCGGGCTAATCGAACGAAAAGGTTATGGGAAGTATTTTGGTCATGGCCTGGGCCATGGCTTTGGACTGGAGATTCACGAATCTGTCCGCCTGAATCCCATTTCCGAGCGGGAGTTTGAAACAGGTATGGTGGTTACAGTGGAACCCGGTATTTATTTGCCGGGGAAATTTGGTATTCGGATTGAGGACAATATTCTGGTTACCCCGGAAGGAAACGAGGTTTTGTCAAACCTTGAACGGGAATTCGATCAGGCG
>JAGQQS010000911.1 GCA_020426105.1 Planctomycetaceae bacterium | reverse complement strand
GGATCGACACCGTCTGTGGGTTCATCGAGCACAATCAGCTGCGGCTTATGGATCATCGCCTGAGCCAGTCCAAGCCGCTGCAACATGCCTTTGGAGTATCCGGAAACCCGATCCTTCTCGCGCCCACGCAGGCCGACAGATTCGAGGAGTGATGGTCGATGCTGGCGGATCTCGGAAATTGAAAGTCCGCTCAGCGCTCCGTAGTATTCAAGTGCCGTGTTGGCGGTCAGGTGCCGCGGAATTCGATGGTTCTCCGGCAAATAACCCACCTCACGCCGCGCGGCGCGCGAACCAGCAGCGTGACCCAGCACCGTCGCGTTTCCCCCGGTCTTACGCACGATGCCCAGCAGGATTTTGATCAGGGTCGTTTTGCCCGCACCATTCGGTCCAAGCAAACCGTAGATTGTTCCGCGAGGTACCTGGAGCGACACACCTTTCAATGCCTGGAACGATTTTCGCCCAAAGAACCCGCTGCGGTAGGTTTTCGAGACATCCGTCGTGTGAATCACAAAATCCGAATTTTGAGTCATGAAGCGCCCGCTGTCCGCGTTGATTAACCTGACAGATGCCTGAGAATTCGTACAGTTCACCGTGTTGCTGACACATGTGAGGCAACGTACGAACATTTCAGTCCCGCGTCAAAGCCGGATTATTGTGTGTCGTCACGCGTTTGTAGGCGTTGAAGGTGGATTTCAGGTACACTTGTGCCCGAAAACGAGTTACAATCCAACTGAAGGGTTGTGCTAAGACTCACTGTTTCCAAAGCCTTTTCTGAGCAGTGAAACATTATCAACCTGCCGTTATCAATCAGACGTTTCCAGTAACCGTGTCAGGCTCCCCGGCACGCACCTGCAAATACAGAGGCAAAAGAAACGCAGCATTATGCATCAGGGAACACAAGCCTGCGATCATCCTCGCATTGCCCGGCGGACTGCTGTTCAGGCTGGCAGCATCGGTCTGCTTGGACTTGGCATGAATCACCTTGCCGGACTGCGTTCGGCGTCCGCGGAATCCACACCGTCCGATTCTCCGATTCGATCATGCATCTACATTTTTCTCTCAGGCGGATTGTCGCAGCACGACAGCTTTGATCCTAAACCCCATGCGCCGGCAGAAATTCGTGGTGAATTCGCCCCGATCGCAACCCAAACGCCCGGCGTTCAGATTTGTGAGCACCTGCCCGGTCTCGCCGTACGCAGTCATCTGTGGTCGCTGTGTCGTTCGCTCACGCATACGTCCAACGATCATTCTGCCGGACATCATATCATGCTGACCGGCAGATCGGAGCTGCCGCCGGGTTTCAATCCTTCACTGCCGCGTCCGCAGGACTGGCCATGTATCGCTGCGACAGCAGGAGCGCTGACAAGGGCTCGCAACAACCTGCCGCCTGCCGCCGTCATTCCAGAACAACTGGTTCACTCGTCCGGGCGTATCCTGCCGGGCCAGTTTGCAGGCATGATGGGACGAAATCGCGATCCCTGGTTCGTTGAAGCGTCGCCGTTCCATTCAACATCCTACGGCGCCTATCCGACGCATGGCTTCGATCATCAGGATCGAGGTAACAAGGATGCAAGACTATTTGAAGCACCAAGTCTGAGTCTGCCACACGGGCTGACGCACACCGGTCTGAATCGACGGGTCAGCCTTCTGAGCGAACTCGAACGGCAATGTCGTCGTCTGGATGATGCGGCCCTCACCGAAAATTTTGATCGTTATCGTCAGGGCGCGATTTCTCTCCTGGTGGATCCTGCGGTTCGCCGTGCTCTGGATGTGACGCATGCCGAGGATGCTGTTCAGGACCGCTACGGCAGGAACTCTTTTGGCTGGTCGCTGCTAATGGCACGACGACTGGTCGAATCGGGGGTCAATCTGGTTCAGGTCAATCTTGGAAATGATGAAACCTGGGATACGCACGGAAACGCTTTTCCTCATCTCCGTGACAATCTGCTGCCACCAACCGATCGCGCCGTCTGTGCCCTGCTGGACGATCTGCAGGAATCCGGTTTACTCGAGAGCACACTTGTGATCATGGCCGGTGAGTTTGGCCGAACTCCAAAGATCACTTTGCTGCCCGCTCATTATAAGCAGCCGGGACGCGACCACTGGGGCGCGCTGCAGTCGGTGTTTCTCGCAGGCGGGGGAATTCAGGGAGGCCGTGTCGTTGGCGGTTCAGACGATATCGGAGCATGGCCAGACTTCGATCCGCAGCGACCGGAGAATTTCGCGGCAACGATCTATCAGGCACTGGGAATTGAACAGACGGCCGCATGGCATGACGAAGTGGGCCGTCCGCATCAACTGTACTACGGCGAACCAATGCCGGGGTTGACGTAGAGCGCCGGCGCACCATTTCAAAAAGTGACGGGACGTAGACAAGCAACCCGCTGGCCCACCATGTCACTGACCCCCCGGA
>JAGQQS010000910.1 GCA_020426105.1 Planctomycetaceae bacterium | reverse complement strand
GATTCGTTGACAAAGTAAGACACGCCCGACGCAACGACCATCATTACACGCATCACGAAGATCCAGACAAGCAACTGGACCTGCAGAACTTCGTGCAGATCCACAACCTCACCGGCCAGCAACTTCACACTCTGAGGATTTATCGCCAGCAGAATGAAGGTGATCAGGGCGACTCCGGTGACACCGTATGTTTCGAAGCCATCAGCGCTGGGGCCCACTGAGTCTCCGGCGTTGTCCCCGGTGCAGTCGGCAATCACGCCAGGATTGCGCGCGTCATCTTCTTTGATCCCGAAGACGATTTTCATCAGGTCGGATCCGATATCCGCGATCTTTGTGAAGATCCCGCCAGCGATTCGCAGCGCGGCTGCTCCCAAACTTTCTCCGATGGCAAAACCAATAAAGCAGGGTCCGGCGTAGTTGCCCGGGATGAACAGCAGGATGCAGAGCATGATCAGCAATTCAACGCTGATCAGCATCATCCCGATACTCATCCCGGCCTGCAGCGGAATCGCGTAGCATAGATAAGGCTTCCCCCGCAGACTGGCAAAGGCCGTTCGCGAATTGGCAAATGTGTTGACTCGAATCCCGAACCATGCGACCAGGTAGCTGCCCGCAATCCCGATCAGGGAGAACAGCAGAATGATGCCGACGAGGCTGAGCGGGAACCCGTGGGTTTCCTCGAGCGTTACAGGATTGCGATACAGCGCCAGCTTGCCAAAATAAACGGCCACCACGATCGCAATAAACATCCACAACAGCAGGATAAACTTCCCCTGCGTCTTCAGATATGTTTTGCAGGTTTCATAAATCAGATCCGATACTTCCAGCATCGATTTGTGCACAGGCAGGTTTCTCAACTGCGCATAGATCCACATACCGAACGCCAGCCCCATCACGCTGATCGCAATTCCGCCGAACAGCAGCATCTGCCCACTGAGGCCCAATGCAATCGGACGATCCAGTGAAGGAATCACAAGGTCGGCTTCTCCCGCATAAGCGGAATGCGGGACCATTGCCGCGAAGCACAGCGAAACAACAAATACAATTCCGGATGACAACCGTGTCAGGCTGTTCTGCGTCATAAAGTAACCTGCGCGAAGGAAGCACTAATTTAGGGTGAGGTTCAGGAATTTCGGCAGAGTGTGAAGAAAGTGCACAAGTTTGCAAGGGTCCAGTACGACTCACACATGGCTTTTTGCTCAGATGACACGCTTCCACCTCCTTGTGGCTACGTTGTGTGGGCGGAAGGAGTTGTTACGGTAGTGCGGGTCATTCGGATCTTCATTGCTGCGTCATGCGGCGACTGCACACTCATGTGCACACATCGTCGGACGATACCTCATCGAACCTGTGATGTCATCGCCTGCGGGCTCGATGGGTGCGAGTTGCGGGTTTAACCCGACCCAAAAGGAAGGATTTCGGCGTGTAAGCCTCTCCTGCGGGGCCGATTAAACGCAGCAGCGGCCAATCGAGCACGAAATGAACAGCCCGACAGAGGCAGGGTGAAATTGGGGCAGTGGCAAAGGGTGCACGATTCAATCGGTCAGACCCAGGCGCTCGCCACGGTAATTGCCACTCCTGATCCGTGAGACCCAGGCATGATTTTCGAGATACCAGCGGACGGTAAGTTCGAGTCCGGACTCAAAGTTCTGCTGAGGCCTCCAGCCCAGTTCCTCAGCGATTTTTGACGCATCGATCGCGTAGCGACGATCGTGGCCCGGACGATCCCTGACGTATGTAATCAGATTCTCACACGGACGGTGTTTCAAATCCGGCTGCAGCCGATCAACCACCGCACAGATCATACGGACGATACTCAGATTTGTCTGCTCATTGAGGCCGCCGATATTATAGCAGGCACCGATGCGGCCATGCGCCAGCACATGTTCGATTGCCGAACAATGATCTTCGACAAACAACCAGTCCCGCACGTTAAGTCCGTCTCCGTAGACCGGCAGCGGTTTGCCTTCGATGGCGTTCAGAATCATCAGCGGAATCAGCTTCTCAGGAAACTGATAGGGACCGTAATTGTTGGAACAGTTTGTGATCAGCACGGGCAGTCCGTATGTATGATGCCAGGCTCGCACAAAATGATCAGAAGCCGCTTTGCTGGCGGAGTATGGACTGTTAGGCGCGTACGCGGTGTCTTCGGTGAACAGGCCTGTGGCTCCCAGGGATCCATACACTTCATCCGTCGAGATATGCAGAAAACGAAACTTCTGCTTTGCTTCACCAGCCAGTTGAGCATGATAGTATCGCACCTCTTCGAGCAGACGGCAGGTGCTCAGCACATTCGTCTCGACGAACGTCAGTGGACCATCGATTGATCGATCTACGTGTGATTCTGCCGCAAAGTTGACGATTGCCGTTGGCTGATATTCATTCAGCAGACTCGCGACGAGCGGTGAGTCGCCGATATCGCCGACGACCAGGTGATGTCGCGAATTGTCCGCAGGTGGCAGTGAATCAGGGTTTCCGGCATACGTAAGCTTGTCGAGATTGATAATCCGAACATCTCCACGTGCGATCGCGCGGCGGACAAAACAACTGCCGATAAAGCCCGCACCACCGGTGACCAGAAGCGTTTGCATGAGAATGCTGTATTCCTGCGCAATAAAAATTCAGACGAAACCCAGATCTGCATAGATCGCGTTGTTGATCGTGCGATTGCGGCGCTGATGCATGCCTTCTCCGCAAAAGCCATTGGCGGCCCATGCCACGACCAGTTGTCGTGCCGAGTCACAAAATCCCATCGAACACTGGGCTCCGCCGTGCCCATACGATGCCTCGCTGCAGTACTGTCCGAATCCATAGGGGACAGATTCCGCACCGTACCGATTGGAATTGCAGACCACTCCCAGACCAAAGTCCACCTTATGCTGCAGAGTTTGGTCAAATTCTCCAATGCGATGGCGCTCGACCATCTGTTCGACCAGATCAGCCGCCAGGAGTCGCTCGCCGGACGATGTTCGCCCGCCACGCAGCAGCATCTCATAGAACTGCCCCAGTTCCCGCACCGGTCCACGGAATGAGGCGCCCGGAGATGCCTGCGTTGTCCACGGGATGCGGCCGTAGTTACTTTCGACCAGTTTTCCCTTGTCGCGTTCCCAGATTACAGGCATTCTATCCGCCAGTAGAATTGCCTCATCCGGCTCAAGTCCGCATCTCGTGTTCTGAAGGTGGAGCGGATTCAGGAGCCGCTGGCGAGAAATGCCGTTGAATTCGGAAGTCTGAGGCGCATGGTCCAGACGGCGCAGGATCTCCCCCAGCAGGAACCAGCTGCTCTGCGGATGATACGCAGCCGTGCCGATTTCCAGCTGCCGCGGCGAGTTCCGAATGTTGCGAATACTTTCCTGCCATGAACAATGGGGCCATCCGGTTTCTGTTTGCGGAAACCCGGACTGATGGGTAAGCAGATCAAAGACCGTGACATCGGCTTTGTCGGTGTCATCAAATTCAGGCAGCAGTTCCGGCAATCGCGTCGAAAGTTTCAGACACTGCGCTTCGATCAGCTGCATGATCAGAAATGCTGTCAATGGTTTTCCGGCGCTGCGCCAGGGCATCAGCGTTGATGTTGTTATGGGTCGATCGGGAGCGGCGTTGCCGATTGCAGAATCCAGAACGATGGAATTACCCAGTGAAACGTATATCTGAACGCCGGTATGCAGCTGACGATCGATACCATCCTGGATGGCTGCCGCAACAGTCGGGAATTCGGCGGTGGGAAACATGGTTCGTCCTAATCCACCGGCAAGCCTTTTTCGATTCGAATCCGACGCACCTCAGCCAGCACGCCTTCTACAATCGCGGAGTTTCTGCTGATCGCGAAATACTGCGTCATGTTCACGATCATATTGACCAGCCAGGTGCCAATGGTCGCGGTAAAATGCAGCGTTGCATCGCTGACACCCAGCATGGGCTGCAGCGTGACAGCGGTGGCGGGATCGGCAACGGCACCCAGCGAACCGGTAATCACGAGTAACAGAAAGCTGATGCAGATCCCCGGCAGCACACTGTATTTGGTTCGTTGATTCAGGCGATACCAGTCACTCGACAGGCTGTAGGCGTGTGTTGTTTCTTCGATCCAGCGTCCGGTGCCCATGAAGTAGGTGAACAGCAGGGCATGAACCATCGTCGCGCTGGTCAGAGCTCCCAGACCGACCAGCAGATGTGTACCGATACGACCGTTGACTTCCGGATCGCGACCACCGGCGATCATCGGATCGCCGATCTGCCATCCCAGTATAAACGCGGACAGCAGTGCAATGTTCGCGAGGATCGCGAGTGTCAGGAAAATTCGTTTCACCGGATAGAATTACCTGGCAAGCGTCATGGAAGTTTTCTGCTGGATGGTCTGATCGATCACCTGTCCAAACGACGTCATTTTCATCTGCATGGTCAGATTCAGATCTGATTTTGCGATCCGTCCGCGTGCAGCATCGAACAAAAGTGTTCCGGTTCCTTCCGTCTTTGTGAGCGCGAGATCAACGGTGGCTCCCTGTTTCGGTGTGACCGTGATTGAGGGGACCATCGCAATCTTCGCGTAGCCGGTGCCGGGGTCTGTCCCCTGATAGGTCAAGCGAGATTTTACGCTGACGGTTCCGAATGGCATTTCAACCTGCTGCACGCTGTCCCAGGAATCACCCTGCTGAACCGGTTTCTCCGGAAGAGTGATGGCTGACTGCGTCATTAATTGTTTGAGTGTCGCTTCGTCCAGCGCGTTGCCTGTCGTTCCGCTTTGTTTCAGAGAAGCCACCAGCGACTCCGGTACCGTGACTTCATCAATCTTACCTGTGGATCTCATGTGAACACCGAATTCCTGTCGAATCAGCTTCCGGAACACATCGGCAAGGGCGCGGCCATACGGTGTTCCCGGATCGGCATCACTGGAGGAATCGTAGGTGATCGACCCGATGGGACCGCCCTCGGACGTCATCCGCATCCGCTCAACGGTTTGAGCCATATTCACATCACCGGTGGCGGTATCGACATTTGCGATCTTCCACTGCATGTCCATCGTCTGATTCATCTCGACCGTCTGCTGCTTTCCCTTCACATCCATGGTCATGGTCATATTCTGCTGCACGACGTAGTTCAGCGATTCTCCCGGAGTGAAGCGCCAAGCCAGCAATTCCTGAGCTGATGCCGCGGAGATCCCGCCGACGACGGCCGCGATAAATGCGAAGTGTGCAAATGAGCGAACTAACATCCTGGATCTCCGAAGTTATAAAGTGGGCCTCGGGGCCTGGAAACCGGGGCCGTCTGACTTTCAGGCGTCGCAGCGATGAGTTCCTGCCCGATTCGAAAACTCGTCGCATCCAACGCTGAAAGGTAACAGAATTCGACCGCTAAGCAGAAGACCGATTGTCACGTGAAAAACCTAGGCACCATATTTCTCAAGCCGGCCTGCATGGGCCAATGCCTGTAACATCAGATATTTTGCCTCGAACATGCCCATTTCTCCGACTCGACAGGCCTTTTCACCAAATTGCTGCGAGCCATCAAAGCGACAGTTTTCGGCAACCAGCATCGTCGGTACCGGATGACCACTGTGCGACTTCATCTTTGCCGGAGTACTGTGATCTCCGGAAACGATGAGGACGTCGGGTTTGAGCGCCATAATTCGCGGAACAGCCGCATCAAACTCTTCTGTGCGTTTGACTTTCGCGTCAAAATTGCCGTCTTCACCCGTGCTGTCTGTGTATTTGAAATGGATGAAGAAGAAATCATATTTTGACCAGTTCGCTTCCAGGCACTTCATCTGATCATCGAGTGTCTGACCTGCGTCAAGAATTTCCATGTCCACCAACCGCGCCAGACCGCGGTACATAGGATAGACCGCAATTGCCGCCGCACGTGTTCCATACACCTCCTGAAATTTCGGAATCGGCGGCATCTTTGCGATGCCGCGCATCGTGAGCAGATTGGCGGGTGCGTCGTCCTTCAGAATCACTGCCGCCTGCCGCTTAAACTCTGCCAGAATCTCAGCCGTCTTTTGCGATGCTGCATCTGTCCCCACTGGTTTCAGGGGCGGTACTCCCGTGCGCTGCGGATCCGTGTCGTTGACATGGCCCCCCAGTCCGTCACCGCGAATCACAATGACAAGTCGATACTCTTTCACATGCCGTACAAACACCTCTACGCCGGGAATTGTGATCGCATTCAGTTTGTCACAAAGTTTCGCGGCAATGTCGCTGGCGATCCGCCCTGCTCTGCGATCCGTGATATTCCCTGCCGAATCAACCGTGCAAAAGTTACCTCGCACGGCCACGTCACGGTCAGTCAGGGCAAAATCAATCCCCAGTGCTTCAAGCACTCCTCGCCCAATGTCATATTTCAATGGGTCGTAGCCAAATAGTCCCAAATGTCCTGGTCCGCTTCCCGGCGCAATCCCTGGCAATACAGGGATGCTCATCCCGAGAACTCCACGCTGCGCCAGGGCGTCGAGGTTTGGAGTATTTGCCGTTTCCAGTTCCGTCTTACCACCCGGCTGCAACGGCAACCCGCCCAGACCGTCCGCGACGTAAAGTACAATCTTCGAATCTGCAGACCGCTGCAATCGCCGTGTTAAATCATGAATGTCCGTCATCGAAACCTGTTCCTGATACCATCCTCGAAATTTCTGTGTTGCTCGCCCAACAGCTTACACACCCCACAGAAGAATCAAAGTCTATCGATTTGGGCTATCGTTCAAGAGAAGGATGAGTTTGCGAACGAAATGGCGTGAGCTCAAGGACACTCGCTCACCGACAACCCCGCAGGAACACGCCGCATACCGTCCCCGATTTCATTAAGTACCTCTGAAGCCTCTGAAAAGACAGCAGGAACCAATAGCCAATCAGTCCGCAGAGTGCTGCGCACCCTTGTGGATCCCTTGTTCTGAGGCGGAACACCTGTCTTTTCATGTTGCTGGTGGTCACAAATTCGCTTACGCACCTCCGGTGCCTCGTTTCTGCGCCGCCCGCGGCCGCGTGCCGCTTGCCAATTCTTTCATGGATTTAAGCGGCTGCGACTTTTGAGGCACGAGAGGTACTCTATTTGCCTGTTTTTTGAGCAGGAGTCATGCTGCAAGTTCCAATAATTTGTGAGTTTGGGTTGATTGGGTTGCCGGGTCCGACTGCCCCGTCCAGAGTGCCGGGGAACAACAGTGATCCGGAATCTGGTGCAATCGAGGCAAGTAGTACTCGAAATCGGCAGAAAAAGGTGTAAATTCGTCCCAATCGAAACCAAACAAGCCAAACATCTGTTTTAATGTTCAGGTTTTGATATCGCCAGGGGCCTGGAGTCGTAACGAATGCGTGTTCCGCGTGTGTTCGAAAGCGAAGCCTCTGCGTACGATTCCGCGGAGCAACCAGATTCGTGACCCCTAGCCACTGGAGTCGAAGACACATGATTACGGCCGAAGCCGAAACAGAGCGTTTGTACCCTTCCGCACCCCTTCCATCGTACACATATTATCCCGGCTCAGGAATGCCTCACCCGATTCGTGATCCGAAAGGTCACAGCCATGGCCGAAAACATGCGCCCGGGCAGGGTCCAAGGGCGTTAAGTACTGAGATGTGGCCATCCAATCGCAATTATCTTCTCGGCCTGGACTACTTTAACCTGGGCTATTATTGGGAAGCTCATGAAGAGTGGGAGCGGCTGTGGCGTGTGTCTGGTGCGGACACGACCGTCGGTCGGTTCCTGAAAGGACTGATCAAGCTGGCGGCAGCGGGCGTCAAAGTTCGTGAACGCAGCA
>JAGQQS010000909.1 GCA_020426105.1 Planctomycetaceae bacterium | reverse complement strand
GCAGCGGGACCTGGGCGACCACGGCCACGGCATTGACGACAGATGCGGCGTCTCTGGTGCAGTTCTCCGGCAGCATCACAGCGAGCGGCGGCAATATGAACTTCAGCGGCGGTGGCTTGCTTCATCTGTTGGGCGGCACGTTGCTTAACGGTTCACTCACCATAGCTGCTGGCAGCCGATTGCAATTGTCCGGCGGCACACTCAATGGCTTCACGATCACTAACAGCGGCAATGCCACGTGGACCAGCGGCAATGTCATTCTGATCAACGGTTCGGCATTCAATAATGCCGGCACGTTTGATGACCAGACGGATGGTACATTCGGCAGCGATGATGCCGTCTGCCCGGACTTCACGAACTCGGGGACGTTCATTAAATCGGGTGGCAACGGTGTCACGCAGATGAAGACCGATTTTCTGAACAGTGGTCTCGTCGAGATTCAGCAGGGCATTCTGAATATTGGCTGCGGATATGTGCAGACAGGGGGCAGCACGGTCGTCACGGGCGGTGCCATTACGGGGCCTGTCGAGGTCCAGGGTGGAAGCATTGAAGGTCCGATCACGGGAGACGTCGTCAATAGTGGAGAGGTTTCGATCACGCCATCCGAAACTCCGACGACCACGTCGAGTTATACGCAGTCCGGCTTAGGCAGTCTGACCGAACAGATTGGCGGACTGATTTCAGGAATCGAATATGGTCAGATTCAGGTCTCCGGGGATGTGAATCTGGCGGGCAGTCTCTTCGTGAGCCTGATCAATGGATTTCGCCCTCAGCTCAGTGACGAGTTTCTCATCATCCTTAAGCAAAGCGGCGGCGCAATCAACGGGACATTCTCCGGACTGCCTGAAGGTTCGACCGTGTGGGCCGGCGTCTATGGCTTTGAAATCAGCTATGTCGGCGGTGATGGCAATGATGTGACTCTGAAGGTGACACACTCACCAATTGTCATTTGGGACGGTAACACAGATGGCGATGGTGATGGAATATCGTGGAACGACCCATTGAACTGGGCCAATGATGTCCTGCCCGGACTCAACGATGATGTCATCATCGGCAGCGGCTTCACCGTCACGCATGCGGACGAAGTCACCAGCGCAGTCCGCAGCATCGAGAGTCACAGTCCTCTCACCTTGTCCGGTGGAACGCTGTCGGTGACAGCAGAGTCGAACTTTACGGGAGGCCTGATTCTGTCAGGAGGAGGGCTGTTGACCACTGCGAACATCCAGATCGGCGACCTGGCCTGGACGAGCGGCACGTTGCAGGGTATCGCCGATCCGATGGCTACGGTCACTGGTACGGTCAGCGCCATGAGCGATATCGACCTCCGGAATATCACTCTCGACTTGACGAATGCCACGCTGGCCGGCGGCGCGAACCAGCTGGACAGTTTGCGACTCGAAGATGCGACATTGCTTCGCGCAGAAGCATGGACTGTCGATGGACCGTTCGTGTGGATGGGCGGCACTCTGGACGCCGGAAGTGGAGTCGGTTCGTTGATTGCAAATGGAGGTATGATGATCACTGGTGGCGACGTCCTGAACTTCGCGGTCACGAATACCGGACTGGCCGTCTGGTCAGCCGGCAATGTGACCTTTGTGGGAAACAGCAGCTTTACCAATGCCATCGGAGCAAACTTTGATGACCAGACGGACGGTTCCTTCGGCGGCGTCCATCCCCATTCCGTCTGCCCGATTTTTTACAACGAGGGGACCTACACCAAGTCGGGCGGCAATGGTACGACCGATCTCGAGATGGAGTTGCACAATCGCGGCGAGGTTCGTGTTGAACTCGGCACGCTTAATCTCACATGCGGCTACGTGCAGGTGGACAATGGAACAATTGGAGGCGTGGGAACCGGTGGTCCGGGTGGTGGTACGGTCGCGTTCGCCGACTTTCATCAAAGCAGTTCGGGGATCCTGATCGAACAGATCGCCGGCACAGAGATCGGTGATTATGGCCAGATTATCGTGACAGGCAGCGTCACACTCGCCGGTACGCTGGGAGTCGAATTGCTGAATGGCTTCATACCGAGCGTCGGTGACACCTTCATTATCATCGACAATCGTGGCACGGGCCAGATCCTTGGCGAGTTTATTGGTCTGCCTGAAGGAGCCGTGGTCTGGGCGGGGAATTATGGATTTATGATCTCTTACGTGGGAGGAATTGGCGAAAACGATGTGGTTCTGACAGCGCTGGCTCCGCCCAGTGACTTCACTTTGTCGGGCCTCGTCTTTGTTGATTTGAACAATGACAGTCAAGTTAATTACGGAGAAGCGGCGCTTGCCGGAGTTCAGATCGACCTGATGAACGAGGCAGGTACTGTCATCGCCACAACATTCACGAACTCGCAGGGGATTTACGAGTTCACCGGACTGGCGGCCGGCCGTTATACAATCATCGAGTCCCAGCCTGAGGGATATACTCAGGGAATCAACAGCGTCGGAACACTGGGCGGGACGATTTCAGCAGTCGATCAGTTTTTTGTGGAACTGTCAGCAGCGGGTGATAGTTTTGATGGAATGAACTACAACTTTGCGGAACTCCCGACTGCGTCCAATGTCCACGCGGGACAAACCGCCAGTATTGGCTTCTGGCAAAACAAGAATGGACAGGCGCTGATCAAAGCCATGAACGGCGGCGGCCAGTCGAACGTCCTCGGGAACTGGCTGGCAGCAACATTCCCCAATATGTACGGCGCTGCGGCAGGAGTTTCCAATCTGACCGGAAAAACAAACACTCAGGTCGCGGCCTTTTATGTTTCACTCTTCAAACGAAACGGGCAGACCGCTCCTGCCGGACCGCCCAAAACGGATGCCCAGGTGCTGGCCACGGCGCTGGCAGTTTACGTGACGAACAGTTCGCTCGCCGGAAACGTGGCTGCTGCGTACGGTTTTGAAGTCTCAGCGAATGGTGTTGGTTCGGCCACATTCAACGTGACGACCAATGGTGCTGCGTTCGGTGTGACCAATGGATCGACTGTGACCGTCATGGACCTGATACTGGCCGTGAATACCAGAACTCGCCGAGGACTGTTGTTTGATCTGGATGATTCCGGGACAATCAGCAATGCCGAACGCAGCTTCCGTGAAATGGCAAATTCCGTCTTCTCCGGTATCAACGAAACGGGAGAGATTTAGAGAATCATCGAGGCAAGATAAGCGGGCGGAGCAACATGGAACGTCGACCATCCTGACGCAGCTCTTGAATTCAGCGCAGGATCTGAATCTGCGGCCGGAATCGTCGCAATAGTTTTCTCCTGCCTGTGGGAACGAGGCTGGCGGACAAGGCCGACGTGAGTCGCCCGATCCAGGATGCCGCATCGAAATCGGAGGAATCGCTGGTGCAAGGTTATTCACTCTCGCCCGCGTCCCAGACGTAAACTTCGCTGCCACCACCGGGCTTGTTGACGAGTGCCAGAAGGCGTCTTTCGTCTTTCGAGAACCAGATATCGCTGATGGGACCGGCTGCGCCCGGAAGTTCGCAGATTAAATGACCTGTGGGAAGATCCCAGAGCCGGACTTCACCGGCTTGCGTCGCGGTCACAAGGGTAGTCCCATTCCGCGAGTACTCCGTTGCATTCAGCGTGGAACGCAGACCCCGAAGTTCATACGTGAATTCGTTGGTGTCCGGATCCCAAAGGACGACTGTCGCATCCCGTAAGCCCAGCAGCAGGGATTTTCCATCAGGAGCTGCAGAAGTGTGGAAGATCCAACCCTTGGGATCTTCGAGTCGGGGAAGAATCTCCGCTCCCGTGGCAGGATTCCATCGCGAGACAATATTCTGCTGCGTCGTCACAGCGATTGAGGTATTCAGGAATTCATTCACACGATGCGGCATAAGCACGGACGGGGTAAGTTTGTCAGGCAATCGAAAGACTTCTTTCCCGGTCTTTGTGTCCCATACTCCCGAGCAGACCGAGCCAGCGTTCGAATCTGCGTTGAATGTGCTGACTCCCAGAAATCTTCCGTCCGGCGAGACGACAGGTGCCATGATGCGCACGCCGTATGTCGGAAACGACTGGACAATTTCCGATGTCACCCGTCTGACTTTTTTCACATTCCCGGATTCGTCCGTCATCCACAGGTATTCTCCGTCATGTGAAAACGTCAGATTACGGAACGCGACGTCGGCGGGGACCAGGATCGACTGCAACAGTTGATCGTCGTCTGAAGAGTAGATCCGTACATGGCCTGTCGCGTCAAGAACGGCAAAGTCGCGAGTGCGTACATCGACGGCGGCGTCTGAAATAGTCTGCTCGAACTGCAGCACGGACCGTCGCACACCCGTGATTGCAGACCAGGCGTAGATCTCGGTAATTCCATCGCTGCAACCAACAGCAAGCCATCTCCCATCCGGAGAAACCGCACACGACCACGTTTCGCCGATTCCTGCTAAAAAGACTTTCTGTAATGTGCGAGTGGATGTTTCCCAGATGTGTACGAAACCCGTGCTGGTCACTTCTATCAGGAATTTGTCATCGATAGAAAACGCGAGAGACCGTATGTGTGGCGGAACGGGCGCATTCCTTGGCAGTTTCTCGCTGGTCGAGTCTGATAATCGTCGGATGTGAGTGTTGCCGTCCATGCTGCCGGTGGCGAGAAGTTGCCCGTCATGCGACAGAGAACCACAGACAGTCCGAGGCTGAAGACCTAACAGGGAACCTTCTGCGCTGAACCTGGGATAGTTTCGAACAGAGACTTCCCCTGCATCGCTCACGACTGCAAAGATTCCTCGCTCCTCGTCAAATCCAAGTGGAAATTGACCAGGAATCTGTATGCGATGAGTTGGATCCTGAAGATCGCAAACCCAGGTGACGGCCAATTTGCTTTTCCACTCGACCTCTGAAATGACCACTGTGCGCTGATCCTTCGCCAGATACATCGCTACGACTGGCTGCTCGAAGCCCTCCAGCCGAGACAGTTCGGTTCCGGAGAGCACATCCCAGACGCGAATCATTCGCGCTTCTTCGGCAGTAATCAACTTTGATCCATCGTGACTGAATATCGCAGAATTGACATCATCGTCGAACCCGGAAATCGATCGCACAACCTGGCCGTTTGCCACGTCCCAAATGTCCAGAGCGCAGCGGGTGTCTCCGGAGCATGTCACAAGCATCCGGCTGTCCGGCGAGAACGGTACATTGAACACTCTGCCGCCAGTTCCCTTAAGGACGCGCTGAGGCGTCCGGCAAAGTTGCTCCAGATACCGTCCGGCAAATCCGCGTTCCAAAGTCTCCCCGGTCGAAGATTCCAAAAGCTGCAACTTCTCCCGAGCGATATCGACTCGACCACGAAAGTATTCTTCAAAGCCTGCGTGCAGGGCTGCGATCGATGACTGACGCTGACGTTGGGCTCGCAGGATGTCAAGTTGCGCCGTATGTTCGACAACTGCTTTTCTCTGACTGAGCGACATCCTCGCAGTGAGAACGGAAACTCCGGCAAGGATGAGCACAAAAGTTGTCAGTGTCATGACAAGGACACGGGATTTCTTCCGTCGCCACAGCTTCTTCAGCCGATATACGCCCAACGGAGGTCCGGCCTGGACCGGTTCGTGATGCAAGTACCGACGAATGTCCGCCGCGAGGTCCGCGACCGACTGATATCGCTGACTGCGATCTTTTTCAATCGCCTTCATCGTGATCCAGTCGAGATCGCCCTGCAATTGAGAACTCAATCGTTGCGATTCGGTGCGACTGCGGGCAGCCGTTGTCGTCGGACGATCTCCGGCCGGATCAGCGGATGCTTCCAAACCTGATTTGACACGATCGAGTACCCGCTCACTGGGAACCCAGGGTGACACTATCTGAATGATGCGGCGTGTTTCCGTGAATCCGATCTCTTGCCATGAGATCTCGGGGAACGGGCGGGAATCCGTCAGTAATTGATACAACAGCATGCCCAGCGAATAGACGTCGCATCGTTCATCGACGTCGTGATCGGGCAGCGTGGTCTGTTCGGGGCTCATATAGGCTGGTGTGCCCATAATGGACTTTGGCCGGGAACGTATCTGAGGGGTCGTTTCAGTACTCTTCTCGTCCGTGGAGTGACCCCGAACACTGGCGATACCGAAGTCGATCACCTTGGGAACTGGCTGACCATCCACCTCTGTTACGACGACATTGGCGGGTTTGATATCCCGATGAATTACGCCGTTTTGATGGGCGTGATGAAGTGCACTGCAGACCGCTTCAAATAGTCGCAGACGTTCGGGGATTGCTGCAGCTCGCTGTTTACAAAAGTCCGTGATCGGCAGTCCCGGGGCCAATTCCATGACAAACCACGGCCGGCCGCTGTCGGTGGTTCCCGCATCCAGCAGTCGCGTAATTCCCGGATGATTCAGTTGCGCAAGGGTTTGTCGCTCGGACTCAAACTGCCGGACCAGCTCGCGCGAATCCATGCCTGGTCGAATGATCTTGAGTGCGACCATTCTCCGAACCGGCGAATTCTGCCGGGCCAGAAAAACCAGCCCCATTCCACCCGAACCAATTTGTTCGACGAGTTCGTAGGGACCGATCGATGATCCGACTTCCTCAGCCTCCCCATACAACAGGTCGATCGCAGCCGTGGTCTCGACGGGAGATTCCAGAAACGAGTTTTCTTCGACGAGTACACGCAACAGCAATCGGATGCGCACCTGGAGTTCGGTGTCCGCACCGCACGCGTCCCGAATGTAATGCTCCCGGGCGTCTGAGTCGGCAATCCGGCGTGCGTTCGTAAAGATCGATTCTTCCAAAACGAATTTGCTATCCATAGGCCGTGTTCTCGAGATTTCAGCAACAGTGAAACGTTACCGGACTAGTGCGAAATTCATCGCCTGTGTACCCGAAAGAAAACCGGCATAATGAGAAATCTTGTCGGATTCAATGCAGGTCCATCGAGGAGCCTGGTGCTCTGGCACACTCATGTGCTTAGAAAAGGGGGCCGGAACCAATAGCCAAATGGCCCGGAGGGTTTCTCTGCACTATTGGTTCCTGACAACTTTTTAAGCTGTGACAAGGCATTAGTCACTCGTCATTTCGACACGTAACCAGCATTTGGCGTAGGCCCAGTCATTGTCGGCCGTGGAAGCGGAAATTCCCAGGACTTTGGCGGCATCGTGATTTGTCAGCCCGGCAAAAAAACGCAGCTTGACCAGCTCTGCCTTTCGTTGATCATGCTGACTGAGCTTTTGTAACGCGTCGTCGAGGGCGATCAGATCGATGGCTGGAGTCACATTCGCCTGTTCAAAATCGACCAGCGGCACTCGTTTCTGATAACCACCTCCCTTCACCGACGCTTTTTGCCGTGCGCGTTCGACCAGGATTCTCCGCATCGCTTCGGCTGCTGCGGCAAAAAAATGACCGCGGCTGTTCCAGGTCTGAGCCTGATCGGTATCCGTCAGACGAACGTAGGCCTCGTGCACCAGCGCCGTCGCCTGCAGGGTCTGGCCGGGCGTTTCCCGCTGCATGCGCGCTGCTGCCAGTTTTCGCAGCTCATCATAGACGAGTGGCAGCAGTTCCGAACTGGCGGCGGAATCTCCCCCCTCAATGCGGCGCAGGATTTGGGTGATCTCGGTCATCGTTGCTGGTGAATCCTGAGATTGCAATCGTTGAGACACAGCAGGATGACAAATTTCATTTTCCTGCAGCCTCGATCATCTGCAACGCATTTTCGATAAGGATCTCTCCTGTCATTTCGCCCAGACTTGTCCGTGAGACATATGAGTATCGTTCAAAACTATCAAAGTCGACTTTCGTCAGAATGTATCCAAAGGCATCGTTTGTAAGCCCGAACAACAGATTATGTTTACCTTTCATTTTTCGTTTGAGATAAAACCCGATATTGGGCAGGGCTTCACCCGGTATCGTGAGGATCTGTGCGTCTCCCAAAGTCAGCAGATTGATCTGAACGGTGATCTTGAAATCGTCGGTATGGGGGTAGTTCAGGGGAGACCCCGCAATAATTGCCCGCATCAGAGGACTATCGACAGGAAATTCAACACGGCGCGTGGTATTCAGGACCGCAGGTTGTTGTTGAACGGCTGCTTTCGTGATAATGCGCTCCGCTTCGCTGGCCATCAGGTGACCGATCCGCAGACACTCGTCCCATGATCTTGAATCCTTCGACACGCCTTTCACCGGATCGCCAGGCTGTGCAAAGTCTCGATTGTCAGCAGTCACCATACCACCCTGGGCTCCATTTATGAAAACTGCAATGCCGCCCAAACGTTCTTCAATCTGATCGCACATCGGACCGATGCAGTCGGGGCTGATCACCCCCACGTCACTTCCCAGAACTTCCGGATGAATCGCGTAGTTGACAAGCGTGCCGATCACCTTTCCATCCGACGCCAGTGTCTGAATCACGGCCATGCGCCGGTCATACAATTGTGGCGCATAGTAGTTGTACGCGATCCTCTCTGCGGCTTTGTCACTGGAGATCTTCAATGTCGCTGGCTGAAGTTTGTCGATGGCTTCATTGATCGCTTCCGCTGTTTTTTCACAGACGCGGTTCATATAATCCAGATCACCGGTAAATCCTCCCGAAGGCAAGGGAAATCCGTAACAATCCGGAGCACTATGCGTGTGCGATGCTCCAATCAAAATATTCTCACCCGGCAGGCGTGGCACCATTTTTCGAACGCGATCGCCCAGCACAGAGGGGAACCCCAGTGCGTCCAGCCCCACGACCGCAATCGTGGTCTGGCCATCACTGAAGGCCATCGCGCGTGCGGTGAGTTCGCCCAGTTTTTTAGTGACAGGATTCGGTTCACCGACTCCGCCCGAAACCGGCAACAACGGATCCGGCGTAAACACACGCATCGCGGCTGCCGATTGAAACTCGCCGCCATGGACACTGCCAGCCACCAGCACAAGTAAGGCTGCCAATGCAGAAGTAAATCGAACTGCCATGATGATCCCACTTTCAGAATTCGCGAGTACGACACGAGTCGCCAGACTAAGGATGCGCTGCAGAAAAGGGGGCAGGAACCAAAAGTCAAATGGCCCGCGGGGGCCGCACACGATTGGTTCCTGAAACCTTTTCTGAGGCGAAGAATACATATCGCACACAGAATTTGCATCTTGCATCCAATAAAACTATCACGAACAACAGGCAACACGTATTGCCGCCGGCCTGGTCAATCCTGAGCCATTACTCTGTGCTTCGCATGTGGGTGGAATCCGCCTGGAACCTGCCCCTTGCGGAATCGCTGACCGATGAGTCAGCAAACCATTATTTCGATGGATTGCGAAAGGATTCCGCAAAATTAACGCAACCGAATGCGGCTTAGCCTGAAAACAGGGAAACCGCGCTGGACCTTGTATCAATGATGCTTCGCCGGCCTCAGGGATTGACGCGAAATAGTCGTTTCGCATCGGAGTGTATTATGGCAGATCTCGTTTATAGCGGAACGTTACTCAAATGGGATACCATTGGTACCTGGAAAGCGACTTCCGGGTTGCCTGGATTTCAGAATTCCATGCATCAATTCAAGATGGATAAAGGTCCCATTCCGGAAGGCCGATACAGCGTGCCGTTGAAGATTGGCGGGAATGCATCTCTCGTCAATCCCAAACGAGATCGTGCGGGAAACATTACGGAATCTCAGCTGGATGTGCGATCCGAAATTGAGTCACTGCAATGCATCACGGATCCGCGGGATCATGTCACCGTACTGCTGTTTCAGAATTGGGGCTCGAACCGGGTTCGGCTTACCAAACAGCGTGTCAAGTATTCAAAAGCAGCACATCGCGACGGGTTTTATCTGCACGATTCCACAAAAGGTTTCAGTCATGGCTGCATTGAAGTTGAGACCGCATTCTTTGCAAGTCTTCGCAACTTTTCAAAAAGTAATCCAAAGAAACATTTCTTGTCGCTGGAAGTAAACTACGGCCCCGGATCTCTGACAGCTCCTGGCGTGGACACCAACGGAGGCACGAACACAGGCGTCGCTGTTGTGGCCAGTTGCCCGGCGCCGTGACGTGGGCGAACGTGAATCCTGGGTATCGCTAAAGCCAGTGCGGTCATCGCCGTCACGGATTCTTGAGGAAATATCGGGATGATGGCATCGTCGCAACGAAGGCTTCTGGATCAGGCGGACCTGCATCTGCGGGCGGGACGCGTAAAGCGTGCCAAAGCGCTCTATCAACAGATCCTTCGTCAGGACCAGAAGTGTTCCGAGGCATTGTTCGCAATAGCACTTCTGTTATATGACGCCGGAGAACTGGAAGCTGC
>JAGQQS010000053.1:2653-5528 GCA_020426105.1 Planctomycetaceae bacterium | reverse complement strand
ACATATCCAATGCCGGTGGTGTAAGCCACCGGAATACCAGGTTAGAAGAATCTGAGGCCTGAATGGCCGACACAAGGCACCAGTGTGTCGGCCATTCAGGCCTATATCACAGTTCTATTCAGCACCGACGCGAAGTCGCCACGCTTCGTATTCTTTCGTCATCATTGACACGCGATCTGGAAACTCCTCGGTGAGGTTGTTTGTTTCGCCAGGATCGTCGTTCAGATTGTAAAGTTCCCAATCACGGTCGTCGACAGGGCGGACGAGTTTCCATGGTCCACTCCGAATTGCGCGACCTCGGCTGCAGTGCCAGGCCAGGATCTCGTGGCCGTGTCGTTCCTGACCTCGAAAGATCGGAGCGAGCGACATTCCCTCCATCGGTATCGGGCGACGGCCCTGAAATTCAGACGGATAATCGATACCAGCGACATCCAGACTCGTTGCCATGATGTCGATCACATGTCCTGGCTGACGTGTCAGATCACCGCCCGTCTTAATGACTGCCGGCCAGCGGGCGATCAATGGTGTGCGGATGCCGCCTTCGTAGGCGGACTGCTTTGTGTCGCGCAAAGGCGTGTTGCTGGTGGTCGCCCATGCAAGGCCATAAGCGGCAAACGTGTCGTGCGGACCGGGCAACAGTTCGGGTCCGCTTCCCGGCTTGATCGCGACACCGTCCGTACGCCAATCACTATTATTGGACTGCGGACTGAAACCAAAACCACTGTCTGTGGGTCGCAGACCACCATCCGGTGCCGCCCCATTGTCGGACAGGAACAACACCAAAGTGTTCCTTTCGGCGTCGGAGTTTCGCAGAACTTCGAGCATGCGTCCCACACCGCGATCGACGTTGGAAATCTGTGCCGCGTAGGTCGCCATTCGTTCGGCTTGCCATTCCTTATCAGGATCGTCGATCCAGCGATGAATGGAGTCCGATTGTGGCGCGGGTTTGTTGCCCGGCTGCAATAATCCGCATTCCCGCTGTCTCGCGATCCGTGATTGCCGCCACTCGTCCCAGCCCTGGGTGCGGTATTGTTCGCGGTAGATGGCAATGTCTTTCTCGCGCGCGTGCAGAGGCCAGTGCGGAGCGATGTAGGCGACGTACAGAAAGAACGGCTTCGGACCTTTCGCGGCGGTTGTCAGGAAGTCGACTGCGTGATCACTAAAGGCATCGGTCATAAAAAAATCGCGCTCTGGAAACGGCCACGGTTGATCGTCCAGATAAAAATCGTTGGCCTTGACGGCGTTCCAATAGCTGATTTTCCCCTGGCAATTCGGGCCAAAGAAGCGATCAAATCCTCGCCGCACCGCCAGATCACGTCCCTGCCACTTTCCGACCATCGCCGTGTGGTAGCCATGGGCCTGCAGGAGTTCCGGGATCAGGACACACTTGCGAAAATCCTTCGGTTCATTCCAGCGGTCGCCCGGATGACCGGCCTGCTGACAATACAAACCTGTCAGAAGCGAAGCCCTGGTTGCCCCGCAAACTGAGTTGTTGTAGAACTGAGTGAACCGCAATCCATCCTTAGCCAGCGAGTCGATATACGGTGTCTTGATCTCGCCGCCATAGCAGCCGAGGTCAGACCAGCCCATATCATCTACCATAATGACGACAATGTTTGGACGCTGATCGGCGGACACCGTGGAGCACAGCAGGATTGCGAACAGGAATAGTTGATGTCGAAACATTAGACTGGCTCAGTTGTAACTTTTGATTCGAAACGCTGTGTAAGTTACCGTGGACGTCGGGACAAACAAACGTATTGCCGGCAACTCATTTGCGTTAAGTCAGTTTTTCAGAGCGGCAAAGTCGCGTTTTTCGAGCGTTATCCCACGTACGGGCCGGGGCCATGCTGTTGCGGATTATTCAGTCAGTATCTGCGACTGCACCCCGAATTGCCGGAGACTGCGTCGACGATCGCAGAAGATTCGCGAATGGGCTATAACAAGACGAAGATCGGCATCGATTGTCGGCCGTAGACAACAGCATCCATATCGCAAAAATCAAATGGCAGAATTCAGCGACGAATGACAGCCCGTAGAGGACTGTTCGATGGCCCGCTCCGTTGGCAGAGAGAACGACATGAAACGAATTGTGGCTTTCCTGATCGCATTGAACACCACGCTTATTTTGCTTCCAACCATGTGGACGTACTGGTTTCGCAGCCGCTTTTCATTTTGCCTGCAGCTTCTGACTCCAGCATTCCTGTGTCTGCTTTCCGGACCGCTTTTGGCTGAAGTCACGCGGTTTGAGATCACACAGCGGGAACCATTTGCAGAGGGTAAGTTGTTCGGGGCAGTGGGAGCTTACGAGCGAATTGTCGGACGCGTTCATTTCGAACTCGATCCCGCGCTGCCGCAGAATCAACACGTGATTGATCTGAAGCTGGCACCCCGCAACGAACGAGGACGCGTCGAGCTTTCCGCCGATCTTCTCATTCTCGCGCCGGTGGAGCTCAGCAAGGGCAACGGCGCCTTGCTCTACGGCGTCAACAATCGGGGCAACCTGATTACCCTGCGGAATTTCAACAACGCCCCGGGCAACAATGACCCAAAGGATGAGACGCATGCCGGGAACGGATTTCTGATGCGCCATGGATTTACCGTCGTGTGGAGTGGCTGGGACGGAGAGCTACTGCCTGGCAACAATCGGCTGCGACTGTTTCCACCTCCCGTAGCAGGGAAGATCACCGGTCGGGTGCGCTGCGAAATTGTGCCTGCCGCGGACACAAACCGAATGCTGGTCAATTGGGACAATCACGGATCCTACCGACCGACGGCCGAGGGACTCGGGACAGCGACGCTGACACATCGGCTGCTGGTTGGGGATCCGCGCGTGCCGATTCCCCGTGAGGACTGGCAGTTGCATGTCAGTGAC
>JAGQQS010000053.1:0-2612 GCA_020426105.1 Planctomycetaceae bacterium | reverse complement strand
AAGTTGCACATTTACGAATTGATCTACGAGGCGCAGGATCCCGTGGTGATGGGAACCGGATTCACATCGGTGCGAGACCTGGTCTCGGCACTGAAACACGGTACGGGTCAGAACAATCCTCTGCTTGTCGAGGGGCAGTCGCCGATCGAGCGGGCTCATTCATTTGGAGTGTCGCAGAGCGGGCGATTTCTGCGTGAGATGGTCTACTGGGGCTTCAATGAAGACGAAACCGGTAAAAAAGTCTTTGACGGGATTATTCCGCATGTTTCCGGATCCGGCCTCGGCTCGTTCAATCATCGCTTCGCTCAACCAACTCGACACGCAGGGCAGCACGATCACCATGATTACCCGCCGGACCGTTTTCCGTTCGCTTATGGAAGTCAGACAGATCCGCTCTCAGGCCGGACGGAAGGAGTTCTTGATCGCTCAGTGAGCAGCGGTACAGCGCCGCTTGTGATGCACACACAGTCCTCGTCGGAGTACTGGAATCGCAGCGGTTCGCTGGTCCACACCGACCCGCTCGGCAAAATTGACGCCGAGATTCCCGAGAATGTGCGTCTCTATTTCTTCGGCGGGACTCAGCATGGTCCGAGCGGTTTTACGACCGAGATCGGCGATGGTCAGACGGCCCCCAATCCTGCCGATTACCGACCTTTCCTGCGGACGCTGTTGCTTGCTCTCGATCGCTGGGCGAAAGAGGGGATTCAGCCACCGCCCAGTGTCTATCCAACGATCAGCGACGGCACGCTTGTCCCGTGGACACAGATCGCCACCGGCTTTCCCGACATTCCCGGTATTCGCTATCCCGGCGTTATCCAGCAGCCATCATTCCTTGACTTCGGCTCACGCTGGCAGGACCAACGAATTATCGACAATCAACCGCCGATTCCTCGTGGCAACTATCACGTGCTGGTCCCGCGTTCGGGGCCGGATGGAAATGAACTCGGCTGTCTTTCCCCACCCGAGGTGGCCATTCCCATCGGGACCTATACGAGCTGGCGGCTCTACCGCGAAGATGGTCCCGCCGCCAATCAACTCTACAGTCTGTCCGGATCGTACATTCCTTTTCCGGTTACTCAGGCGGAACGCGAACGGACAGGCGATCCGCGGCAATCGCTTGAAGAACGCTACGGAACTGCGGAAACGTATCTCGGACAGCTTGAGGCCCAATGCCAGACTTATGAAGCTGCCGGTTACCTGTTGAAAGAAGATACGGAACGCACACTTCAGATACAGCGAGAGCGTGTCACTCCGCTTTTCAGCAGTCACTATGACGTCGTAATCTATGGAGGCACGTCCGCAGGGATCGCAGCGGCGGTTCAGGTGAAACGAATGGGTGGCTCGGTCGTCGTCATCGAGCCTGGCCGGCGAATCGGTGGACTCACGACCGGTGGGCTCGGACAAACGGATATTGGCAACAAAGCGGCTATCGGCGGAATTGCCCGCGAATTCTATGAACGAGTGCGACGGTACTACGACCAGCCGGAAAACTGGAAGTGCCAGCGACGCGAAGAGTATCGTGACGGTGGCCAGACACAAACGGGTTCCAAAGAAGAAGCGATGTGGACCTTCGAACCATCGGCGGCTCTTGCGATCATGCAGGACCTCGTGCGCGAGTATGATATTCCGGTAATTTATGAACAGCGGCTCGATCGCACGTCTCTCTCGAAATCAAACGCCCGCGTTCGTGGCGTGACGCTGGATGGCAGGCGGATCGTGGCAATCAGCACCGAAAGTGGCCAGACGTGGCGCGGGCAGATGTTTCTGGATGCGACGTATGAAGGCGACTTAATGGCGGAAGCCGGCATCTCGTACACCGTCGGACGTGAGAGCAACGAGGTCTACGGGGAGACCCTGAACGGCGTGCAGACGCAACATGCAAAGTATCATCAATTCATGCCTGGTGTCGATCCGTACGTGGTGCCCGGCAACGCCTCCAGCGGATTACTGCCCGGCGTCGATGCCAACGGGCCCGGCACAGAAGGGAGCGGCGACCATCGCGTGCAGGCGTTTTGCTTCCGCATGTGCCTCACGGATCATCCGGAAAACCGCATCCCGTTTGTGAAACCCGACGGTTACGATCCGCTCGTCTACGAATTGCTGCTGCGAAATTTTGAGGCGGGCGAGAAGGGGATGCCATGGATCAATTCGAGCATGCCCAATCGTAAGACGGATACGAACAACCGGACGGCGTTCTCGACAGATTTCATCGGCTACAACTACGACTATCCGGAGGCGACCTATGCGGAGCGCGAAGCGATCAGTCAGCGTCACCGGGAGTATCAGCAGGGACTGATGTGGACGCTGGCAAATCACCCTCGCGTGCCCGACCCTATTCGGAATGAAGTCGCTCGCTGGGGAACGTGCCGTGACGAGTTTGAGCGGGAAGACGGCTGGCAGCAACAGTTGTATGTCCGCGAAGCGCGGCGTCTGGTCGGAGCCGTGGTGATGACGCAGCATCACTGTCAGGGACGAGAGATCACACAAGATGCGATCGGCCTGGCCGCCTATACGATGGATTCCCACAATGTTCAGCGTTACGTGGACCCCAATGGTCACGTGCGAAACGAGGGCGATGTTGAGGTCGGCGGGTTTCAGCCTTACGGCATTTC
>JAGQQS010000908.1 GCA_020426105.1 Planctomycetaceae bacterium | reverse complement strand
GCCGTGGCAATACTTCTTCCTCGTCATCCTGATCGCTGAATTCCACGAGTTCGATGTCGTCTTCCACGACGTCGTCATCGATTTCGTCTTCCTCGTGCACATTTCGGGGGCCACGAGCCGGAGCGCGGTCGTCACCGCGTGCTGGCTCCTGCGCTTCCGTGCGGCCGGGGCCGCGACCACGACGTCCTCGCCGGCCGCGACGTGAACCGGAGCCACGATTGTCACCGGCGTCGACACGTTCTGCTGTCTCGCCAGAATCTTCGTCGTCTTCCTCGTCAATCTCTTCCTCATTGTTGCGGGCAGCCGGGGGCGTTGGTTCATCCTGCATTCGTCGCTGTGCCTTTGCACTGCCGGCAGACACACTGACAAAATCTTCCTGGTCCTCCTCGAACATGATCTCGCTGAAATCATCATCAAAGTCGACACTTCCGCGCTGTGGATTCGACGTTGACGCGGCGGAAGTGGCCGACTCTTTCTCATCACGCCTTCCACGTCCCCTTCCCCGTCCACCACGCCGACGACCACGTTTTCGCTTCGGAGCATCTTCATCGTCTCCTGACCGCGACGATGAAGATGCGTCAGCATTTTCAGATTCGTCATCGTCATCATCGTTGTCGTCTTCATCCGCCGGAAGGATCGCGGCCGGCTTCTTTTTCGCCTCGTCGTCCCAGACCCATCCGTCCAGTTCGTTCCAGTATTGATCGTCAGACGCAGCCGTCTTGCGACCAGTATCCGCCGATTTCGCCAGCGGGGAGCGATCGGATGTTCGACTCTCGGCCCTCGCTGACGAGCTTTCCTGCGGACGAACGCCTCGTTCGCCACGATGCTGCGGCGCTGGCCGCTGTACATCCCGACCCGCAGAACCTCGGTCCGAACGTGCCCCGCGGGGATCCTGCGCCACGGGCACAACTTTTTTGGGGGCCGGAGGCATTACGTCATCGCCAAAGTCAAGCTCAACATCGTCCAGTTCGTCTTCGTCCTCTTCCTCGTCCTCTTCCTCGTCATCGTCTTCGAAGTCCTCATCTTCGTCTAAGTCGTCATCATCTTCATCGTCTTCATCGTCATCATCGCCGAAGTCAAAGTTTTCATCGTCGTCATCTTCATCTTCGTCGTCATCGACTTGTACATCATCTTCATCATCGTCATCGTCTGAAAACACAATCAAATCGTCGAGGTTCTCTTCGAAGCGATTCGGCGGGGATGGCACACTGGATCTTCCGGCACTGGGGGACGAAAAAGCCGCGACCGAATCGTCGAGATCCGCCGAAGCCGTTACGGAACTGTCACCAGCCGGCTGTGCTGTTCGACTGTCATCGTAGTCATCAAACAGGACCTCGCCGCCTACATCGGCAGGATTCAGATTGAGACCAAAAAATGACTCTGCCAGATACTTGGCAGCGTCGTCGGATTTGTGTTTTTGCGAGTCTTCGCCCGGGCCAGTCATTTCATCCATCTTTCAAACTCGGATTCGTCCCCCTGTGGAAAGAGACCACAGGACGGAAATAGCGAACGAAGGCTACTCGGACGCGAGCAGGATTGCAAATCGGGACGGGCTATGTCAAAAGCAGTTCGGGAGACCTGATGTTCAGGTGCGACGGCATCGCTGGCAAACTGCAGCAAACCCCGGCTGCCCACGAGCCACATCGAACCTCGAAATCGGTGTGGAACTTCCCGCCAGAACCCCCAATTTAACAGGTTCTGCGGAGAAATGACTGACCGTAACATCGGTGATGTTTCCTGAATCTCCGGGAATTGACTTTATCGATTACGTCGACACTTCCGATAATAACGCCGGAGTGCCATCACGATTCGCGACAGCGCGCGCTGCGACTCTGGCGAACACCTGATGGTCATTGAGTGTTGGATTTTTGTGGCTGAGCACAGCCCGGAGTTTCAACGGCAGAAGTTGTAAGAATTCTCAGGTCGAGCTTCGATTGGGAATTTCTGCAAATTTCTGATGCGTGAAAGCTTGACGGGGTTGAAGAGTGGGGGCACAAACATGATGAGCTTGCGTGGCCGACGATCGCAGAAACGTTTTAAAGGGGCTCAGGCCGCAGCAGCGGACTGCATTCAAACTCTGGAGGAGCGGGCACTTCTAACGGGAAATGTGATTGCCAGCTTAAACGGGCCCCACTTGTCGGTGACCGGTGATGCAGCCGGCAACCAACTTGAAGTCTCGGTTGTCAACAATCAGGTGATCCTGCGGGGCCTTACGAACACGACGATCAATGGCTCGACCGCTTTATTTGTCATTGCGGCGAATACCGACACGGCACCGGGCAATATTACCATTGAAACGGGCGCGGGCAACGACACCGTCATTTTCAGTCGCGATGTAAAAGTCGCAGGCAGTACATGGCTTGACGGAGGAACCGGAAATGACACACTCAGTGTGGACGGCGCTACGTTCCAACAGACCATCAGCATCTATGGCCGCGACGGGGACGATACGATCAGTGTGCAGAACGCCACGACGGAAGGTCTTCTGCGGATTAAAGGTAAAGCCGGTGATGATTTGATAAGCGTTACGAATCTGACGGCAAATGGAGAAATTCGGATTGAGGGCAACCGGGGTAATGACGGAGTTTCCTTGAACAACGTGATTACCAAAGGGTATACGAAGATCAAGACCGGCACTGGTGACGATAACATCGTCATTCGAAATTCAACTTTAGGCGGCACACTTCGGATTCGGACTGAGCAGAACTCAGATATGCTTTTGATGGACAGCAATACTGCCAATGCTCCGGTTGCCATCAACATGGGCCGCGACAGCGATTCTGTGCAGCTTCGCAATACGAACACTTTTAACAGTTGGTTTCACGTTCAGGCAGGAGACGGAAACGCAGATGCCGTTGATCCAGGAACAACGACCGTGTTCAAGGCCGGGCGTCGCGTCCGCAAATCGGAGGGATCGACTGTAAACACGACACAGACCGATCGCATTGACAATGCAACGACCGGTTTAATCGCTCGTGCCACAGCAGCAGATGCTGCTGCCGCATCGCTGATCACACTGGATCTGACACTGAATAATTCCGCCAATACCACAGAATCATCTGTGGGGGGCGTGCTGATCACACGCGACGCCGACTTTGTTGTTGCTGGCAGCACATTGCCGGGCGCAACGGTCACACTGGACACGAACAACGACGGCATTTTTGACAACGGTACTCTTACAGCTGATAATCTGGGGCATTTCTCGACCACGGTGACGCTGCAGAGAACGGATTTGAATACAGCGACCGCTGCCAACGATCAGTTGAACGGATTGAATAAAATCAAAGTTCGATCGACACTCACGGGCGTTGGAACGCGGGATGTCGAACTGAATGTGGACTATGTTCCGGCGACTGATAAGATTGTCCGATTCACAACGAACGAAGGTACCTATGAAGTTGAATTGTTCAATGGGCTGACGCCCAATACGGCGGCAAACTTCCTGAGCTACACATCACGCTACACGGATGCCATCGTCCAGCGATCGGTGAGCAACTTTGTAATTCAGGTCGGACGATATACGGTCGGTGATAACCAGCTGGCTGAAATTACAAAAGATGCAAACATCAACAATGAGTTCAACAGCCAGACCTCGAATATTCGGGGCACACTCTCGATGGCGACTCCTGGAAACAATATCAATGGCGGATCGAGTGAATGGTTTATCAATACGAATGACAATTCCTCCAATCTCGACGCAGTACCGCACACCGTATTTGGCCGCGTGATTGGAAACGGTATGACAGTTGTTGACAAGATTGCGGCATTGACTGTGACCGATCTGTCAGCGGCGACGGGTATCGGCAATTCGACCGACGGTCCCCTCAACACGGTTCCTTTCCGAGTGCCTTTCGTCGCAACCTCAAAAGCACTCACGGGAACCGTCTCGACAACTGCAAACAGCACGACGATTACGGGCGTCGGTACAAAGTTTCTCACTGAATTGCATGGCAACATTCCCAGTCTGGGGGCGAGCACAGGGTCGCGAATCAGTATCGGCTCGGAAACGTACAGAGTGTTGTCGATTCAAAGCGATACCAGCCTGACGCTGGATACAACTCCGACGAGCCCGGTGACTCCACGGGTCCCGACAACAACGCTGACGGGGCAGGCTGCAAAAACCGACGACTTTGCGGATGACAACTTCGTCAGATTCTCATCAATCGCGGAAATCCTGAGCATCTGATTCGATTGTGCTGCCTAAACTCCTTCACAGCATTGCTGCATGGTCCTCATGCAGCAACGCAGCCGGAAGCCCCTGGGCAATTGAATCGTACCTGAACTGAACCGGCAACTCATCACGCACCACACTGACCACTCGCCGATTTCCGCCCCGACGAAAGCCGGTCGAATCAGCAGATTCTGCGAAGACAGGGGGGGGCGAATTTGAGAGCGATGCAAGCAGGGTATAATACTGCCGTCGAGTGACACTGTTGTTCGCGACGACATTCACCAGCTTCGGAGGTGAATCAAGCAGACTGATACAGTCGGTCATTGCCGCGGCATCGTCCACGTGGACCAGGTTCAGCCATTCGTCCGGAGGCGCAGGAATCGGCGTGCCGTTCCTTAAGTCCGTGACTTTTCGGAGCAGTCGATTCGGGCCATAAATCCCGGCCAGCCGCAGGATCGAAATACAGTCCGCTGTCCCGCGGGCATAACCCTGCAGGAGAGCTTCCGCTGCGAGGCAGGCGATACCTCCTTCGGATTTTGGATTCGGAAGCGTCGTTTCGTCGACGTCCTGCCCGTGGCCGTTGCCATAAACACTGGTGCTCGAGGTGTAAATGATGCGTCGTGGTTCACGGCGTGTCGGCAGTGCGCTGAGGAAGCGTTGTAGTCCTTCTATCCAGATTGCCTGGCGTGGTAAACCGGACGTTTGGTCGAACCCCACGCTCCAGAGTACAACGTCTGCGTCCGGCAACAGAGGAAGCGCCGTTGCATCGGCCAGATTCAGCTGAATCGGCGTGATTCCTTCACGGTGGAGATCGTCTGATTTCGAAGCACTCCGCGTAATTGCAGACACCTGCAGGCCGCGTTCCATCCAGAGACGGGCTACGCGTCGGCCGGTATAGCCACAACCGGCGATGATGGCAGATCGAAGTTGGCTATCCATTGATTTATTTTTCAAACGTTGATTCCCTGCCCATGGCGAATGAGTGTCTGCGGCAGCTTTCGAAACAAACCGCTCTAATCCAGTTCATCGAGAAAGTTCCCGCGTCCGCGTCGAATCTTAGTTACGAAGCAAAACTGTTCGGCCATGTGCTCTACTGGATTCGAAGTTTATCCTTACTTTGGAAATACGACTTGCGACGGGTTGTGGACTTCATCTTACTTCAATCACGTCGATCAGTTTGAGCTTTCCTGGTAGAATGGCCGTGGATTCTCCTCCGACACTCGGTCCGTCAATTTACGTTCGACGATGAATAGAATCACGACGAGAAATATCGTCCCAAAGAATCCCAGCACGAACCATCGCGGTAAAGGCCTTACAAACAACGACGAGCCGGGGTCAACTGGTTCATCGGGCTTCGGCGGCAATACTTCAGATGCATCGTACGGGTTCATCTCAATTTGTCCGTTAGACTTCTGGCAGCCTTCGACACTCCTGACGGCTCGCCGCCACGAGTATCAGTCATACGATCCGAAACTGAATCCGACATTTCCCACCATCGAATTGCAGGTGGCAATCGCCAGTCCCAAGTGGCGAGATCGTGGATCGCTGATAAGAGTTAACAGAGCCACTTCAATCGCAGACCGAAACCACCGACGTCGCGCGACTTAAACAGCTTCTTACCCAGTCAGTTGTACTGCGTCAATCCAATTCCGTTGATCACCCTCAGTTAATCTTCTGCCGGTGCTATCGCCGCAGTGGATCCCGCTCTTCCTTCGTCAACTTCCGCCATTCCCCCGGCGGAGTACTTCGCCGATCAGACCACAGCCTGAGCGGCTGTTCTCACGCCCATGACGTCAGTCTGCATGCTTGCTTGAGGACGACGGAACTACAATGAGGTATCTTCTTCAGTTCCACCCGATGCGTGGCGAAAAGAATCCCACGGTGATGATCGCAGTGGTCATTGCACGTCAAAGAAACCTCCGCCAAACCCGCCACCGCCTCCCATTCCTCCATCAGTCGGGTTCGGATCGATCGGTTTTTCACCCCGCTTCAGCTTATCCAGCAGCTCATTAATCTCCTCGTGTACCTCACGCATCTGGCTAATAATCAGGACAGAATTGTCCACAACCAGGATGTGCCCCGCACTCTGCCCTGATTCCTGTATCAGCGAGACAGCAGATCTGCCGTGAGAGTCGAGGAGGTCAGACGTCGATTTCAATTTCTGGATGGTTCCGGGTGCGTCCGGTGTATTCACAGATTTCCAAGTATCCGTCCGAACCAGTTTGGGCAGGTACAGTTCCAGATCATTCGCCATTTGCGTCGGGAGGCGGTAGTAGTAAGTGACAATTTCTTTCGGATCCGGTCCTGACTTCTTCCGCGGTTTCGACGCACGTAAAGCCGTGCGATAGTTTTCCAGAAGCACCAGAATGCTGTCGAGCATCTGCTCGGTGTGTCGCACAACGAGGATTCCCGGGCGTGCAAACATCAATGCTCCAACCTCACTGCCACTTTCTTGCCACGATCCACCTGTTTGCTCCATCAGGGCATACTTCAAAGCCTCGGATTCCGACTCGTCGCGACACAAATCCCGAACATCATAGATTGCCGTTCGAGTGGCAGATTCAGCCGTAGAATTCTGCACAATCCAGATCACGCCGTCCTGAACCAACCACGTCAGCTTGAAGTCCGACAATGCTGCCTGAAGAACAAGGCTGAGCTTTTGGTCTATGAGTTCA
>JAGQQS010000907.1 GCA_020426105.1 Planctomycetaceae bacterium | reverse complement strand
ACGCCCGTCGCTCCGCCGACGGGATGGTACTTACTTCGGCAAGCCTTCATTCAGGGGCTGCAGGTCGTCAGGCAGGAAGAACCCGTCACGACGAATGACTTCGCCATCGAATGAGATTTCTCCGCCACCGTAGTCCGCGCGCTGGATCAGGACCAGGTCCCAGTGAACTCGACTGCGATTGCCATTATCGGCTTCGTCATACGCATTCCCTGGCGTAAAGTGAAATGAGCCGCCGATCTTTTCATCGAACAGAGTATCAAGCATCGGATGCAGAATCCGATTATTTGTGCCAAATGACCATTCTCCGATATACCGAGCACCTGCGTCGGAATCGAGCACCTGATTGAGTCGTTCCGGCGCATTGCGGCATGTCGCGTTGACAATCTTTCCGTCTTTGAGTTCAAAGCGAATGCCGTCAAAGACAGTCCCCTGATATCGCGACGATGTATTAAACTGAATTGTACCGTTAACACTGTTTTTGACGGGAGCTGTGAAGCATTCACCATCTGGAATATTGCATTCCCCGGAACACGGGACGACGGGAATATCCTTGATCGAAAATGTCAGATCCGTCCCGGGTGCCGTGATATGTACCTGATCAGCGGCTTCCATACGGGCTTTGAGCGGTTTCAAATCTTCGGCCATTTTCGCATAGTCCGCGGTACAGACGTCAAAGAAGAAGTCTTCGAACTGTTCACAGCTTTTACTGGCCGCCTGCGCCATTGACGGAGTCGGATATCGCAGAACGACCCATCGCGTTTTGGGCACGCGAATCTGAATATGCACGGGTTGCCACCAGTGCTGCTGATACAGATCCATCCGCTCGGCCGAGACATCCGCAAACTCATTGGAATTTGCGGAACCCCGCACGCCGATGTAGGCATTCATTTCGCTCATCACCGCCGCTTCAAATTCGCCCGCCAGTTTCATACTGTCTTCGGTCGCGCCACGGTAGAGACTTCGCAACACAGCATTATTCTTGATACTCACGATCGGGATTGCACCAATCCGACACGCTTCATCGACGAGGCGGCAGACCAGATTCGGTTCCGGCAGATCAAACGCTTCGATCAGTACCTTCTGGCCAGCCTTGAGCCGACAGCTGTGGTGTATCAGTACGTTAGCCAGTTTATCTATACGAGGATCCTGCATGGTTGACCCGGACTTTCAGGTAAATTCAAAACGAAGACTTGTGTTTTCGTGAGTGTGTAACGCATTCTCTTCAGAATTTCATCCCATTCGGTCAGACATTCCATAATGGCGAAGACATAAGTCGCTCTCTGTCATCTACCTGTTGTATCCGATAGCATCAAGCCTGCCATGGCCCAATCGCAGGGAGCGTGAAGTGGAGCGCAACGCACCAGCTTCTTCATATGTTGCGCGTTGGTGTGTTTCGCTGCGCTGTACACACCTGCTGAATTACTAAACTTGTCCACATTTTAAATCTTGAAATTCCTGGGATTCTGATTTACATGCTTACACAAGAAGGATGTCGCGAACGACAAGCCAGACTTTGGCAGCGGTTGCCGGACGAAATATCGTGGGTGTTGGTCGGTGATTGCCGACACGTCCAGTATTTCAGCAACTTCCGCATCAATCCCATCAGTTTTTCGGCCGATCAGAAATCACTGTTACTGCTGACACGTGATGGGAAGACAATCCTGCTGGCCGACAATTTCGCGAAACGGTCGGCAACAGTCCCGTATTTTGTGGATCAGGAAATCATCATTCCCTGGTACACGCATAAAAAATCCGTGACCAATCGTGACGATGCACTTTGTCTGGCGCTTACAGAAATTGAAAACATCTGGAGCGGCGAAACAGGGCTGATCGAACCAGAAGGCGTTTCGGAAATGGTCGCGGCCATGGTCGCGGAAGACGCGGCATGGCAGTTCGCAGAAGACGACGAAGAACAGCCGACGACATTGGGCACGGTCATTCGATCATTGCGCCGGGCGAAACACGCGGATGAAGTGGAGTTGCTCAGGACCTGCATGCGTGCCGGTGAAGCAGGACATAAACGCGCGTTTGAAGTGATCAGGCCAGGTGTCTCAGAATTCGAAGTATATCTCGAAGTTCAGCGAGCCGCTCAGGAAACGGCCGGTGTGCCCTGCATCGTGTACGGCGATTTTCGCGCGACCAATGCCGGGTTGCACAAAGCGGGTGGATTGCCGACACCGTATCGACTGCAGGACGGGGATCTGTTTATCCTCGATTACAGCGTTGTGATTCACGGCTATCGCAGCGATTTCACCAATACTATTTCCGTCGGCACGCCATCCGATAAAATTGTCGCTCAGTTTGAGGCCTGCCGCGATACCCTGCATACAGCGGCTGAGATCCTCAAACCGGGGATCGCCTGTCGCGATATCTGGCATGCGGCCTCGAAGGTACTCGAATCACGCGGATTCGGCCCGTTGGCCCATCACGCCGGGCACGGGCTGGGGATGGAACATCCCGAACCGCCAATCCTTGTTTCCGAAAGTATCGACACTTTGATCGAAGGCGACGTAATGACGCTCGAACCCGGCTGCTACATCGAACGTCAGGGCGGGATGCGATTCGAACACAACTATCTGATTAATGAACACGGCAGTGAACAACTGAGCCAGCATCACATTGGCCTGTCACGGTAGCCGAACTGGCAGGCAGGACGCTTGCCCCATGAACGGCAAAATCTGCCGTTCACCTTGGGTAGTGGACGAGGCAACGAG
>JAGQQS010000906.1 GCA_020426105.1 Planctomycetaceae bacterium | reverse complement strand
CGCGAGCGGAACCATCCACATTGTATAGCCGCGCATAGACTCCCAGCGCACTCCCGTCCTGTCGCTGACTTTGCCATCCAATCAGCACACGACCGTCATCGGACGCCGCGATAGCCGGCCGGTCTTGCAGGTGTTTTGTATACTGATTGACACGAAACTGGCCACCGAGAGGAGTTCCGTCTGCCGTGAACCGTCGTGCCGAGATGGCCCTTAGATCTCCTGAGGTTCGACCGCTCCATGCGACCCAGAACCCGCCCGTGGAATCACCGGCAATGGTCGGATCATATTGCAGTCCTTTCGTGAATTCACTGACCCCAAATTCGTTAGTTACGGCACCGCCTGTCGATGAAAATACGCGAGCAAACACACCGAACCGGTCGCCGTTACCTCGACCGTGCCAGGTAACGACGAGGTTTCCATTTTTCAGAAAGCTCACGTCGGCATTGCCTTGAATACCGCGAGTTGTCTGATTGACAAGGAACTCATTTGTTGCGGCACTTCCATCGGCATTAAAGATGCGCGCGATGACGCTGTTGACACTGCCGTCCTGGTGGAAACTCTGCCATGCCACGACGAACCGTCCATCGGCGGATACATCAACCGATGGGGCTTGTTGGCTGAACCGTGTCTGCTGGTTGATGCGAAACTCGGTACCCACGCGGTTTCCGGATTCGTCAAACGTCTGGCCGTAGACGCCCCACCCGGAACCATCCTGTGCGAGACTTTCCCAGACGGACACGAATCCGCCGTTCGGAAGTCCGGCAACGGCCTGGTTGGCTCGAAAATCTGAAATCTGCGGCAAGCGAGTCGTGGAATTCAGGAGCACCTCCGTGGCAACCGGAGTTCCGCTAAGCAGTACTCGCTCCTCCAGCGGCTGTATCTCGGAGGATTTCCAGGTCTTCTCGCGTCGATTGCGGCGCGTGGACCGCGACATAAGTTCAGAGACGGTTCTTCGAATCTGCTTCGACCATAGCTGCAATGACATCAGGTTATTCCGGGGAATTGATAAATCTACGTGGCAATTGCAAGGACTCAGGTACTCAATCTTGTCGTCGGTGGGGGAATTGTGATGGCTCCCTTAGCCTGACGCCAGGATTTCATTCACTTTTTCCGGGCAATGTCGTTGGATGCCTGAGTCGTCGCGGAGAATCGGGGATCGCATACACGACTTCAAATCAACGCTCGTGTGAGAATAGAAGGTACAGGGATCGAAGGTATCCGGTGTCCTGCCGCATGCGATATCCATATAACAGGTCCTAACGGTGGCGTGTCATTCGTTTTTCTGAAAGCAGGGCGAAGTGGCTCCCGGAGTCCGTTCAGTTGTTCTCCGGAATGCTCCAATTTTCTTGATCCCGGTGCCTCAATCCCGCATAATTTCCGTGTTCCTGGTCGATGTTCCCGTGGTCTGGATACATAGATTCTCAACGATGACAACTGACACTCTTTCAGATCCGCCATCATCAGAACCCACATCGACCAGCCTCCTGTAACGTGTTGTTGAGGCCGTTCAGGAGGCGTGGGTGCGGTTTGTGGCAATTTATGGTGGGTTTATTTACGCTCGATGCCGCTCGGCCGGGGGGGGTGTCGCATGATGCGGCGGATCTTGTGCAGGATGTGCTCAGGCGAGTTTCAAAGTCGATTTCTACGCTGCGACGCGATAAACCGGGGCAAGGGCTGCGGCCATGGTTGCAGTCGATCACGAAAAATGTGATCGCCGATCACTTCCGGGAATCAGCCAACGAGCGGGAATCCCTGGGACTCAAAGCGTTCCCCGGCATTCTGAACAAATTCCCGTCGCCGTCCGATGAAGAACGTGCCTCATGGGTAAGGACGCCGGAACGTATTCTTCTGCTGCGTCAAATCCTCGATTCCATCAAGCTGGATTACGAGGAGAAGACGTGGCAGGCTTTTTGGCTGACTGCGGTAGAAGGACAGATGACCTCGGATGTGGCCGAGGATTTGGGTCTCGCTCCCGGAACCGTGCGGCAT
>JAGQQS010000905.1 GCA_020426105.1 Planctomycetaceae bacterium | reverse complement strand
GGATTTCTTTGAGAGAACTCTGGATACCTTTATGCGGCACCGCCTTTCAAGACTTGTATGGGCGATTCTGTAAGTGCTGGAAATGACAGAGGGTGTTCGTGCTCAGCTCAGGTCCAGGTCGTAACCATGGTTGGACAATGGATTCTCGCCGCGGTTCAGGTTTCCGAGAACGCGATAAACGATGGCATCGCCTGATGAAATCAGGAATTCAGGCGATTGTCGGACCAGATACGCAAGTGATTCTGCTTCGCCGTCGCCCAGATACAGCAGATCAAACTGATCACGGAAGGTTTTCAGATCAGAAACCGAAACATCGAAAACAGTGATAGCTCCGGCAGTGATCAAGTCCGACAAGTCGATGTCGTAGCCGTACTCATCCTGCTCGCTCTTCTGGAACAGGACCTCCTTTTCAGCCACGATCCGGGACAGATACAGATCGCAGCTGGCTACGACCTTCGACCATAATCCCAGTTCGTGCCGGTAGATGACGACGCTGGCATCAAGGATGAGTAATTTCAACTTCCCAACCCCAAATTGCATATCAAAGGTGGATGGTACGTATTTGCGGTTTGGATAGTTGACGACCAGATAAGGTGGTATCAAGGTTCGCGGTAAGCTACTGTTAAGACGTCGTTGTTCAATCGTTGGAGATCCTGATTCCCATCGGATCGTCACTCGCCAATTCGCTTCTCTGGACCTGCGTCTACCCATTCATGAAAATCTATTTCTGTCGATGCCTGGTGTTAACTCTGCTGGTTGCGAACCTGAAAGCGGGCACCGTAGATGAACATCCGGTCGTGAATTCCGTTGGAATGGAGCTCATTCCCATTCCGGCGGGCAGTTTTCGAATGGGCTCAGACCATGGCCACTGGAACGAATGTCCGATACACACGGTCACGATCAGTCGTCCTTTCCTCATCTCAAAATTCGAGGTAACGCGAGTCCAATTCCTGCAATTTCGCAGTGGTTTCGACAGTACAGCTACAAAAAAAGCAATGGGCGCGACCTGGTTTGACGCCGTGGCCTTCTGCGAGTGGCTCAGCGAAAAGGAAGGCAGACCATATCGCTTGCCTACCGAAGCTGAGTGGGAGTACGCGTGCCGCCTGGAAGGACAGACCGAAGACAGCAAACTGGTAGGCATGCTCGATGACGTCGTCGAATGGTGTCAGGATTGGTATGGTCCCTACTCTGACCAGGATGAAATTGATCCGACCGGGGCCAAAGAGGGAATGGTGCGCGTTCTGCGTGGCGACAAGCTCGATGTCGATGACAAGACGATCGTACCCTGGAGCTATAATCGTGCCGCCTACCGCGCAGGGATGCCGCCGACATTCGGCCGACCACATATTGAAGACCCCAATGTCAGTTTTCGCGTGGTGCAGGCGCCGCCTGTCACGACGCCACCGCGCGAAGTGATGCCTGAATTTTTTCGGCTTGGGGTGAAACAGTCTACTGGGGAGACGGCGATGCAGCACGCACCTGATCCGGCCAGGCCGTATTTCCGCAAGCGGTACATGATCGCGACGCCACCGGAGACGTGGGAAGGAAATCACTATGAGAATCCCATTCACAAGCGAAAGATGGATTTTTTAGGATTGCATCCAGGACTCGGTGGCCATCAGCACAGTCCGGCACTTGAGGTTCTGTCGAACGGGGATCTTCTGTTGGTCACGTACTCCGCCTGGACGGAGTACAACCCTGAGTTGGCCCTCATGGCGATCCGCCTGCGGTACGGACACGACCAGTGGGAGATGCCATCGTTTGGCTTTGACCTCCCAGGTGTCAATGATCATGCTCCTTTACTCTGGACCGATGGTCATGCGACTCACTTATTCTGGGGTTCCCCAAAGTTACCCATGCACGTCGCATTTCAGTGGACAACCACATATGACAGCGGTGCCAACTGGGAGCCAGTCCGGTTTCCTGAGTTCACCGGTTCGCCTGGCATTGGCGGTTCACAACCGATCAACACGGCGTTTCGCGATCGCAACGGTACGATCTTCATTTCGTGCGACGGCGCGGAAAATTCTGCGGAATCGCTGCTGTGGGCAAGCGACGACGGGATGAAAACCTGGCGAGACCCAGGCGGTCGTACGAACGGAGTCCACAGCATCTTTGCGTTGCTCTCCGACGGCGAATCCATCTTCGCTCTTAATGGTCGGAAAACACACCTTGATTACTACATGACCACCTCGACTTCGCACGACCATGCGCAGTCCTTCACCACCGGCAAGTCTCCATTCGCCTGGGGTGGCAGCAACCAGCGTCCCAGTCTGCTCCGCCTCAGAAGCGGTCGCCTGCTGGCAGCGATTGATATGGTCAACTCCCGGGATCCATCGCCGCCTGAATTCGAAGGTATGCAGGGATCCTTTATCGCTGTGTCGGATGATGACGGCATGACGTGGCGCAGGAAGAGGCTGCCTGGTGGCCAATTGCACGAAACTCGTAAAGAGCGAGGATTCGGTACGATCGGCTATTCAGTCCTGCGACAAGGGCCCAATGGCATGATCCATCTGGTCACCAGCATGACTGAGCCCTGTCTACACTTCACTTTCAACGAGGCCTGGGTTGATCTCCCCGAACAGGCGGACGAGGGTGACGCGAACCTGATGGCGAGTACCGCCCACCGCATCTCGGCGATCACTAAGCACGAAGAGCACTACGCGAACGGCCAACTGCGTCAGACATGGTCGGCGGGCATCGGCGACGACGGCCGTTATCTGCTGCATGGCCCTGAGAAGTGGTTTTATCCGGACGGAACGCTTCAGTACGAGGCGAGCTTCTCGCTGGGGAAAAAAGACGGCGGCGAAATACTGTACCGCTCCGACGGCAGCAAGGTCTGGGATTGGCAACATCTCGATGACGGATCCAGTGTCTGGACTCAGTACCGGCCTGATGGCAGCCGCAGAACCGAATCCCGCTGGAAGGACCTGCATGTCGAGGGCATCGCTCGACGCTGGGATGCAGACGGTAATCTTACCGGCGAGGAGGTCTATTCTCCTTCAAGCTTTGTTCGGAATCCGAATGAATGAGCCTTCTGTGCTCCTTCGTCGATCACAGTGGCTCGGATGGTCTGTCAGGTTTGTACAAATGGAGGGGCGGAAAGTAGAACTACAATCGCAAACCACACGTTCCTTTATCTGCGAGATAGATGGACACAGGACCTGACATTTTATTGTTCACTGTCAGATGAACTGATCTGGCAAACACGGAGGTCGGATTCCCGGGCCTGAAGTTTTGCGCAGAACAGCATTGCCGTGAATTTCAAGAACATCTATTCGGCAGCTGGAATTTCTGGCTCAACCAGTCGATACAGTTGCAACAACGACTCCTGCCAGCCCAGGCTAATACCTCTGATACGACTGCTTAGTCACGCTTGATTCAGTACCAAATACGTACCACAAGGACATAGACATGCAATCAAAAGACCTGCTGCTGACAGCAAATCAGCATGCGCACACATTGACAATGCCGCTCATGGAAGACCTGCGAACGGCTCCCCTTGTCCCTCCATCGCCGGGCGGGAACCATGCGCACTGGGTTGTTGGACACCTGCTGTTTTCAGAAGGGCGATTCCAGCAAATTATGGATGGGGGTGAGAATCAGTTTGAAGACCTGCAATCCTGCTTCGGAGGTCAGTCAACTCCCAGATCTGACGGCAGCGACTATCAATCTTACAGCGACTTGCTCTCCGCCCTGCAGTTGCAGCATCAGAAAGTCATCGTGTTGCTCGAGACTCTGACGGAGAATGATCTTGATCAGCCGTGTCGAGGTTGTCCGCCCGGCTTCGAGTCTTTTTTCGGGACGTGGCGCCATGTCTTCCTGATGCGTTCGATGCACTGGATGATTCATCGTGGACAGTTGGCAGACTGTCGCCGAGCCGCGGGTCGTGAGCCGTTGTTAGCCTGAATTGTTGTCTGGTCGAGTCCCATTTTGGACGCTGAAAGCGTCGCTGCGATTTGGAAGTTGATGGTGCAGCATGGGGCATGGTTCATCGAATGCCTACGGTGTCGCTGGACGGAAATCCTGCCACTGCTCATCGAAATAGCCAGCTCGAATTACCTTCTCCGGGAGCGTGGGTGATGTGGGTTCCCGCTGTTCTGACGCGGGCAACGTTTCGATGATGGCCCAATCGCCCAGTCTCGGGAACAGCAGATAATTGAATGCCGCGAATTCTTTTTCGTGGAATGTGTGACCACTGTTGATCACAACGTAGCGGTTGGCTGCGAGAGGACTCGCGCAGATCAGAACGGGCGCGTGATTCGTCGCGGAATATGTCACACCCTGGACCCGGACGTCTTCTCGAGTCCAGCTCACCGGCAACTTCGGCAGTGCCCTGGCGATCCAGGAATTGCTGCCAGGATCGCCAAAGAGAATCAGATGCTTCTCACGCACATCGGCTTCGGTCACATCGGTATCGTTCTTAACCGGCAGCTCACCGCGCATATACCGAGCCCATTCATATTCGAAGCGACGCAGGCTGGCCGACGCCCACACATTTACCTCCGCGTTCCATGGTTTTCCGGTGCCACGCACACACAGAAACGGCGTGCAGAACGCATCGTCAATCGGCCCCTGTAAACCGGGACGCTTTCCCGTGGATTCGACTTCGCTGCGAGCACCAACGAATTGCCATGCACCGTTCCGGAGCCCGAACACGAGTGCAGATTCACGGTGCCGAAGGTTAATTTCCTTTCCCCCGATCTTCAGTCTTGCCCCAGCGTTTCTGAGCATTGGCGGATGAATGGCAAACTGAGTGATGTTCGTCGGTTCATCAATTTCTATGCTTCCATTCTCGGCCACATGGGCAATTAACTCAGCCCGTTCGTAGTGTTGTTTCAAGGCGAGCACTTCGAGCCAGTGACAACGATTGTATTTCAGTGTCCAGGTTACAAAGCGCAGATGTGGCTTTGCATGGTTGAGCCCCTTCACGGCGTATTCGCCGATGCGGCGCAATTGCTCCGCGTGTGTCGTCGGATCAATCACGTGGCCGGTGCCGGGAGAAATCAGGTTAACAAACGGCAGTTTTTCCCTGGCAAACGCTTCACCCATAATCACGTGCGCCTGAAAAAATACGTCCTGGTCACCAATGGCGGCGATTGCCGGTACGACGGCGGCGTTCGCGGCGTAGTCCACGGAGTCGAGCATGTGCAATCCCGATTCCTGGTGCGCAGGCAGCAGACCAACCTTGATAAATCCCGGAACCGGAGTTTCAGAGAAGCGGTGTGTATCGACGTAGCCACAATAGGGCCCGATCGCAACAAAACGGTCGGGATGCTTCAATCCCAGATGCCAGGTCCCCGACGCGCCCATCGACATTCCCCGCAGAACAATTCTGTCACGGTCGATGCGGTAGTTCCGACAGACCGCTTCGATGGCCTCAAACACATCGGTTTCACCCGCCCAGCGGTAACAGTTCTCGACGCGACCCAGTGGATGGAGTTCGATGAAATCAATATCCGGGGCTGGCCTGTTATCTTCGCTGCCCGGATCAAACCGAGCGCCAAATCGCAACTCGCTGGAGCCGACGGGTTTGGAGCTGCCATGCAGCACGACATCAAGTCGCATCGGTCGAGTACCGTCGTAGCACTCGGGAATGATCACTCCGTAGGGTTGTGTGGAGCCATCAACGGCTGAGACAAAGCCACGCAGCACTTTGCCTTTTTGTGTGGTCCAATCGGGTTGGTTCGCGGCCAGTGCTTCGGCTCGTTGCAGTCCCGTGGTCAGTGCTCGAGTGACCAGTAATTCATCGTTTGGCGTCAGCGGAGTGTCGTAACGCAATGCCCAGACAACGGCCTTATGAAATAATCCGACATCGGCCAGCAAGTCGGGATTCACAGAATTCAAACCGGCGATTTTTCCCTCCAGTTGAATCAAGACGTCCCTGGGTTCGTCGGCCATTGCACGGTTCGCGGGTAAGACGAGACTGCAAATCGTGAGCAATATCTGAAGTGTGGCAAACGAGGTTGGATATATCGAATACTGATGCATGGATGTTGGATGCTCTATGAGTCGTGGCTTCGGGAACAAGCTGCAGGCGGATACCATTTTCGCGAAATCCTGACGGATGAAACTCGGATGCCACAACTGTTCGCGAAGTTCGTGCAAAACCGGGGAAGGTGACATCTTAGAGATACCTGCGACTACACGGAGTGGATCATATTTGGACGTGATTGGGATGGATGAAATTAGGTTCGACGTTCATCGCCAGATCCTGAGACACTTGCTTCACCGATGACGATGAAATTGCAGGAATTTCCGGAAAAGTCGGAACCTCGATTCGATGGGAATCGTGCGCAACAGCGTCTGATGAGGAAGCCCTGAAGGATGGCTGTGAATCTTGACGAATCAACAGCTGACGACTCAAGGATTGTCGCGGAAGACAGACGTTTGTCCATCTTGTTTCGTTACTGAAACGCGTGGCACAAGGATGGAGTCCAGCTTGATTTCCGGGTCCCGGTTATCATTTGACCGGCAGTTTGTTATTGATAGTTGAGTGGACAGCCCTTCGTTACAAGTCAACCGCGGTGTGCTGTACGTCGCGAAGTATGAGCCACGGCATGCGTGACACCGTTTCCATTCGTCGTTGTGGCTTAGGTCCATGTTTAATCGTTGCAGATCTGCGTCCAGAGGATAGTTTTGATGTTCTCCAGTGCAATTGACCATTTAGTGGTGACGGCTCCGACACTTACGGCCGGGATTCACTTTGTGGAGCAGAAGCTGGGCTGCCGGATGCAGCCTGGAGGCCGACACCCGCGGATGGGGACCCATAACGCATTGCTCCGGATCGGTGTCAATTGTTATCTGGAAGTCATTTCCATCGATCCTGATGCTGTTGCTCCTGCACGCAATCGCTGGTTTGAGCTGGACAGGCTGCTGCCGGATGCTCGTCCTCGGCTGGCGACATGGGTGATGCGCACCAACGATATTTTCAAAGTTGCGAATACGACAGGCGCAGCATTGGGAGCCGTTGAAGAAATGAGTCGTGGTGCACTGGAATGGCAGATCACGATTCCGCCCGATGGGCAGTTGCCCTTTTCCGGACTCGCGCCGGCTGTCATTCAGTGGAAAGGCGACGATCACCCTGCATCAAAACTTGCGGACTCATCTGTTTCGCTTCTGCAGCTTACAGGACATCATCCGGATGCCGGATCCATCAGGGATCTGCTGCATGCGGTGCATTTCGAAGGTCCGTACATGATCTTTGAATCTACCGCAGAAATCCCGATCGGACTGGAGGCCACATTCCAGACCCTCAATGGATTCATTGTGCTCTCGGAATAGAACTGATTGTTGCGCTTTGAATCAAGACTGATTCGATCGTACGGTTTGAGGCGACACTATCGATTCCTGATTCGATTCTGCAGGGAGACCTTAAGACTGGTCGATGCCGTTGACAGGCCACGAGAATTGCCGAAGGGAACAGGAGAGATTGTGGTATGAAAACTACTACCAGTCGCAACACCGCAGCAGCTAAGGTGGCTGCCTTCATCCGCCAATTGTGGAGAAAGATGAGTTTTCCTGAAGGCAATTTCTGCGACACGTATGGCCAGCGCCGTTTATGGTCGTGCCGATTCACGCGGAAGAAGGATCGAGGGCGGTCCCAGAGTAAACTGTACCCGAATCGCTGATTTGTGAGCCTGATCCGCACCCCATGATCCGCGGTGCCGTTTTGGACGGGAGATGTGGTGTGAAGAAGAACATGCCTGCCCCGATTGTCTCAGGCAGTTTTCGAGGCAGATAAAGCAACTTCAGTAGCTGCAGGTGATCCCGGCGTGGCCGTCGGTGCCGAAATGCAAGGGGAAATCCGACATTTGAGAGGTCGATTGGATCTTGTCCGTGTTCTCATGTCCGGTTTTACGTTGGAATGGGCGTTGGATACTGTAGAATAGTCATTGTAAATTGTTGTCCCCCCCGTCGCTCCCGCCTGCCCTCGGTCATCCACCCGCCGTATCCGAGAAACGTCATGTTTTCACCTGCACCTGTACGCCGCGCTCACGCCGGTTTTTGCATTTTGGTCTCGTCTATATGGGCGATATTGTGTACGGGGCTCATAGCTCAGGTGGATTTCAACCGGGAAGTGCGACCGATCCTGTCGGAGCATTGTTATCAATGTCATGGGCCGGATGCGAAGCAGCGAGGCGGCGATTTGCGACTTGATCTGGAGGCCGGAGCAAAGGAGTCCGCCATCATCGCGGGCTCAGCCGCTGACAGTGCGCTGATTCAGCGCATCGAATCGCACGATCCGGAATTGCGGATGCCTCCGGCAGCGACCGGAAAAGTTCTGACGGCGGAGCATAAGGCAATCCTGCGGCAATGGATTGAGGAGGGCGCGAAGTATTCAAACCACTGGGCGTTTCAGCCCGTTGCGGATTCAGAAGTGCTCGTGAAATCTCTTCTGGCGGACGAGTC
>JAGQQS010000904.1 GCA_020426105.1 Planctomycetaceae bacterium | reverse complement strand
GCCATCGTTCGTCTGCTACGACCACATCATGTCCACACATTTTGCCGGGCATCCGCTGGGCCAGAGTATTCTGGGCACAAACGCCAGCATCACGGCGCTCACCGCCGAACAAATGCAGAATTATCACCGCAGCCGGTATCACACGGGCAATATTACGCTGGCCGTCGCCGGGAACTGTGCCTTCGATGAAATCGTGGCCCTGGCAGAAAAGCACTGCAGTTGTATTCCGCAGGGAAAATCTGTCCGGGCCTTGCCGGAAGTGGTGCCGCAGCCGTCTGTTCGAACGGTCGTCCGCGACAGCAGCGTGCAGCAGCACATTATGCAGATGGGCTCAGGCCCGAAATCCGACAATCCGCTGCGATTTGCGGCGGAATTGTTATCTGTCGTTGTGGGTGACGACTCCAACAGTCGTCTGTTTTGGGAACTGGTTGATCCTGGTCATGCGGAATCTGCAGATCTGGGCTACAGCGAATACGATGGCGCCGGAGCCTGGATGAACTATCTTGCGTGTTCTCCGGAAGACGTTGCTGAGAATCTTGCCCGCTGCAAAAAAGTGTTTGACGATGTCAATGCAAACAGCATTCAGGCGGACGAGCTGGAGCAGGCGCGGAACAAAGTCGCATCCCGCATAGTGCTGCGGGGCGAACGTCCGATGGGTCGGCTGTCATCACTGGGCGGTAACTGGATGTACCGCAATGAATACCGTTCGATCGCGGCCGACCTGCAGACGATTCGCAGCCTGACCCTGCAAGACATTCGCGAAGTACTCGACCGCTTCCCGATCCGCATGACCACCACCGTCGGTGTCGGACCGTTGAGCGAGTTGACCATTCCGTAGGGTGCGTGCAACGCACCAATGTTCCCGCGTCGTTGCAGATTTCCGTCACCGATTGGTGTGTTGCGCTGCGCTGCACACACCCTACGAACTACGACCCTACCCGTAATTTAGTTGCAGTTCGGCACTTCACGTTTAGCCTGAGTCAGGTGTTGACTGAGGACGGGGCGTTCATCGACGGGGCAAACGTTGAGGCATTCCTGCAGGAGGTCAAGCGCTTCACCGGGACGCCCCGCCCGCAGGGTCAGAATGGCGTGATCACGACGTTCGCGGTAAGAGCCGGGAATGAGCATCGAGAGGCGACACTGCACGCGCCATGCAGAGACCCACATCTCGCGGTTGCCAAACAACGCTTTCAGGTTATTCAACATGCGAATCATAATCGTGCGTTCATCGACCGGTTTGAATGAGCGACGAATCTCTGACACAGGCAGCTCGGTGATCCCATGCAGCCACTCCAGACATTCCGGCTCATCCATAATGCGACCGTTGTCGAATGCATCGACGTACAGATTTCCGCTGTCCGTCTGCAGCCGTGTCAGAAAGTGCGACGGGGCCGCAATCGGCTCCAGGGGAATTCCCAGCTCGTTGGCCACATTCAGGTAAACCAACGACAGCGAAATCGGAATCCCGCGACCGGTTTCCAGAACGCGATTGAGATAGCTGGCATCCGGTTCGGCAAAGCAGTCATCGTCACCACGCAGATTAAGTTCTTCCGTCATGTGACGGACCAGCAGCTTCAGCTCTTCCACGTCAGACCCCGCCTGCGTGACAGGATGAGTCAGCCGAGCAACGGAACGCTGCAGACGAACGCGCGTGGGTTCAAACGTCAGGTCGGCCTGTCCATCGCGGGCAATTTCAAGTGCCGCCGTGACAAGATCAACGTCCGTCTCGCGACGTACCAGACGCATGAACTGCTGATCATGCTCGAATAGTTGGCTGTACGACATGGAAAGAAGATTCGATGCTGGATAGATTCAGGAATCAGGGAAAGAAGTCGTGGCGAGAAACAGGGCAGGGGGGCCGCAATGCGGTCTGCCGAGCAGAACCGTGCGAGACTAAACTATAACCGCGTCTCCCGAGTGTCACAATGGCGACTGTCTCCCGGAAAATCCACAATCAATCTCAAAAATTAAGGGCGAATCTCCGGACCAGCAGCAGCGACGAACCAAAACAGCCAGCCAGCGGGCAACTTAATTCTGTGTTTTTGTGGCGGCTTCCATGATCCGCTGCTCCGTCGCCTCCGAACGGCTGAATTCGCCGGTCAATATTCCTTCACTCAGTACCAGGATTCGATCACTGACGGTCAGTAATTCCGGCAGCTCACTGGAGGTCACGATAATTGCCATGCCGTCTGCCGCCAGCTTTTCCATCAGGAGGTACAATTCAGCCTTGGCACCGATATCGACACCCCGCGTCGGGTCATCAAGCAACAGAACTTTGGGATTCGTCATCATGCAGCGGCCAATAATGCACTTTTGCTGATTTCCGCCACTCAGAGTTGTAATCAACGCTTCCGTGCCATCGGTCCTGACTGACAGTGACTCAATCTGACTTTGGGCCGCCGCGGTCTCCCGACCATGCGGGATGACCCCAGCCATGGCCATCTCCTTTAACCCACAAATGGTAATGTTTTCGCGGACAGTCATGTGTGCGAAAAGTCCCAGTCTCTTGCGATCTTCGGTGACCATGGCGATTCCAGCCCGCATCGCCTGTGCCGGATGTCTGAAACGGCGGGATTTGCGCTCGATCAGAATTTCTCCCAGAGGCGGCACATCGCTGGCACCAAACAGACACTCGAGCAATTCCGTTCGTCCTGCCCCCATCAGACCTGCAATGCCAAGTATTTCCCCCCGATGGAGTTTCAGATTTACATCCTTCAGCCTCCAACCGCGGGAATGGCCGGGCCAGGGAAGCGACAGATTTCTCGTTTCTAATACAATGGCCGCATCACGTTCGGTCGTATGCTTGCGGCCTGGCTCAAGATCCCGACCGACCATTAGGTGGGCGATCGCTCGAGGAGTCGATTCAATCCGGTTTACAGTCCTGACGAACTGACCATCGCGAAGCACCGTAATGCGATCAGCCAGGCGAAAGACTTCATCCATCTTGTGAGAGATATACAGGATCGTGACACCGCGGGCACGGAGTTTCTCGATGACTCGATACAGCCGGGCCACTTCGGACTCCGTCAGAGCGCTGGTGGGTTCATCCATGATCAGGATTTCCGACTGCAGCGACAGCGCTTTGGCAATTTCAACAAGCTGCTGATCACCGACTCGCAGCGTACCCACGGGAACGCCGGGCGCAATTTGAGTTTCGAGTTCAGCGAGCAGATCAGCAGCAAGGTTATCCATCTGCCGCTGATTCAGAATACCCAGCCACGAGCGGGATTCACGACCCAGAAAAATATTAGCCGCGACCGACAATTGTTCCACCAGGTTCAGCTCCTGGTGAATAATACTGATACCGGAATTCTCGGCATCGCGCGTGCCGGAAAACCGGACTGGTTTATTTCGCAGACGCAGTTCCCCGTCAAACTCGCTGATAACACCGGACAGGATCTTCATGAGCGTGCTTTTGCCTGCACCGTTTTCACCCATCACGGCATGCAGTTCCCCCGGTACAATGTCAAAGCTGACATTGTCCAGAGCACGCACAGCACCAAACTGTTTACCGACGTTGCGGATTGAGATTATCGGGTCCATCGTTGGGTGTTCGCCATTT
>JAGQQS010000903.1 GCA_020426105.1 Planctomycetaceae bacterium | reverse complement strand
ACGGGGACATGGTTCGGTTATCAGCAGACCGGAATTCAACCGGATGTGATCACGATGGCCAAAGGAATTGCGGCGGGTGTGGCTTGTGGGGCTATGATTTGTCGCGATGAGTTTGCGGCAGACCTGCGACCAGGAATGCATGCGAGTACCTTTGGAGGCAACTCACTTGCCATGGCGGCTGGCCTCGCGACGGGATTGACCATTGAACGTGAGGGGATTCTGGACCATGTGGAGCAACTTTCAGCGGATGTTCGAACTCAGCTGCAGGCATTGCAGCAGAAACTCCCTATCATCCGTGAAATCCGCATCTGCGGTATGATGATCGGTATTGATCTCAGCATTCCTTCGGCGCCAGCAGTTGCGAAGTGCATGGAACGCGGAGTTTTGATCAACGCCACCAACGATACGGTCGTTCGACTGCTGCCAGCCCTCAATGTGAAGATGACCGACTTAACGGAAGGTTTGCAGGTCATTTCAGAAGTCCTCGAAGAAATGGCGAATGAGGTGTGAGCGTCTGAAGAATCCGGGCATTTCCGAAGATTGCGGCGGGTCAGATTGACTTCGAAAACGCGGGGTCTACTATTCTGGCTATGGAAACGCGCATACTTACGGCATTACCTGTCTACAACGAGGTCTCCCACGTCGCCGGGGTGCTGCACGAACTGCGTCAGCATGTCGATCAGATTCTCGTCGTCGATGACGGTTCGAACGACGGGACGAGTGAAATTCTGAAGCAATTCCCCGGGCTTCGCGTGCAAACGCACGTTCCGAATCTTGGTTATGGCGCAGCGTTGCAGACGGCGTTTCACTTTGCATTGCAGCACGGATTCGATGTGCTGGTAACGATGGATTGTGATGGACAGCATCAGCCCCAGTATGTGCGGGAGATTGCGCATCTGATTTCTGCTTCCGCAGAATCGCCGATCGATATGGTTTCCGGATCACGTTATTTGCAGCATTTTAAAGGCGACTCAGCGCCGCCCGAAGAACGGCGGCAGATCAACGCGAGAATCACGGCCTGTCTGAATGAACAGCTGGGGCTGTCCATTACCGATGCATTTTGCGGCTTCAAGGCGTATCGGGTATCCTCGCTGGCGAATCTTGACATCACCGACAACGGTTACGCGATGCCGTTGCAGTTGTGGGTCCAGGCGGCTGATCTGGGGTGGAATATTCGCGAATTCGCTGTACCGCGAATTTATCTGGACGAAGCGCGCTCGTTCGGAGGTTCGCTGGATGATGCGAACGTGCGTCTGGCCCATTATCGCTCCGTATTAAACGCTGAACTGGAGCGTCGTGGCATGGTTCAGCGATTCACTTCCGACTGCGGCGCCGCGTCGGCTCGGTAGACTCCATGACGTCACACGCCGATCCTCAGGCACTCATGCAGCTCGCTCTGGAACAAGCGCGTTTTGGTGAGGGTTTCGTAGAACCGAATCCGATGGTGGGAGCGGTTGTTGCGTCTGCAGATGGTCGGGTGATCTCCGTTGGGTACCATCAGAAATTCGGGGAGGCACATGCTGAAGTTCATGCCATCCGCGCAGCAGGCACAGCCACGGCTGGCAACGATTTGTATGTGACGCTGGAGCCCTGCAGCCATTTCGGAAAGACTCCGCCCTGTGTGGATGCGGTGATTGCTGCCGGATTTCGCCGCGTCTTCATTGGCTGCGAGGATCCGGCACCCCATGTCGCGGGGGCGGGGATTCAACGCCTGCTCGACGCTGGTCTGCAGGTCACGGTCGGAGTCTGTGAATCGGACGCCCGTCGGCTAATCGCGCCCTTTGAAATGCTGATGCGACAACATCGTCCGTGGGTCCATGCCAAGTGGGCCATGACGCTCGACGGACGCATTGCGTCCCGGTCCGGACATTCACGGTGGATCAGCAGCGATGCATCTCGAACCATGGTGCACGAACTGCGAGGCCGCATGGATGCCATCATCACCGGCGCCGGGACCGTACGGTCAGACAATCCGCGGTTGACTGCGAGGCCCGCCGGAAAACGCGTTCCATTAAGGGTCGTCCTGGATGCCGCCGGTCAATCGCTTGTTTCCGGGACCCAACTGGTCGAAACACTTTCAGACGGGCCGGTTTTGGTATGTGTGGCAGAGGGTATTCCCGCGGCGGAACTCAGTCGCCTCAATGCACTGGGTGTGGAATCACTGTGTTTTCCCATCAACGCGCCCGGCCGAATCGATTTGAACCTCGTGATGGCTGAATTAGGACGTCGCGGCTGCACAAATGTACTGACGGAAGCGGGCTCAGGAATCCTCGGAAGTCTCTTTGACTCGTCATTGATCGATGAAGTTCATATCTTCATTGCTCCTCGCATCGTTGGAGGATCATCAGCCCTTGCTGCGATCGGCGGTCAGGGCCTGGAGTTGATCCCTGAAACTGCAAACATAAAAAATATTCGACACACTTCTGTCGGTGATGACATGCTGATTGAAGGGGATGTTGCCCGCAGTTAATTATTCGGAAGACTGCTGCATTCCACGAAAAATGAATTATGAACCTACAGGATTCTCCGCCACAACTCGACGCTGACAATTCACTCACACTGCGTTACGACGTGCAGGAATCCGATTTACGGACCGTTCGTGACATCGTGAAATCCACTGGATTTTTTTACCCGGCGGAAATCGATGTTGCCGTGGAACTGGTTGAGGAGCGACTTCGCAGGGGGGATGCATCGGGCTACTTCTTCGCGTTTGCCGAAATCGCCGGGCGTGTGGTCGGTTATGCCTGCTATGGTCCGATTGCCTGTACCACCAGCAGCTTCGATATTTACTGGATTGCGGTCCACAGTGACGCTCAGCGGCATGGGCTGGGGCAGTGGCTGATGTCCGTAACGGAAAAGCTCATCTTCGAACAAGGGGGCGAAAGAATCTATGTGGAAACATCCGGACGTGATCATTACCTGCCGACTCGAAAATTTTACGACCGCTGTGGTTATCTGCAGGTAGCTGAATTGCCGGAGTTCTACGGGACAGGTGACTCCAAGATCATCTACCTGAAGTCAAAGCCTGACGCGAACCAGTCTGCTTCGATGGCGCTGACACCCGCGGATCTTCAGCCGGGAACGCCGCCGGATTTCGGGGCGTTGCTGCCGGAATTCCGCCGGCTTTGCGAAGTGGTCGCACGACTGCGAGCACCAGACGGCTGTCCCTGGGATCGTGAGCAGACCATGAAGACGATCAAGCCGTACACGCTTGAAGAAACGTACGAGCTACTCGAAGCTATTGATGCGGACGATAACAGTGCCATCTGCGAAGAGCTGGGGGACGTGTTACTGCAGGTAATTCTGGACTCGCAAATCGCTGCCGATGAACAGCGATTTTTCTTGACAGATGTCGTTCGTTTGATCACTGACAAAATGATTCGCCGACATCCGCATGTATTCGGCAACGACAAGGCTCGAACGACCGAGGATGTAAAACGCAACTGGCACTTGATTAAGGAGCAGGAAAAGCCTGCCCGTGATTCGCAGCTCGACGGGATTCCGGTGGCTCTGCCGGAGCTCGCTCGAGCCGCCCGCATTACCGCCCGCGCTGCCGCTGTCGGCTATGATTTTCCGGATCGACGCATGCTGTTTGACAAACTCAAAGAGGAGTTGTCAGAACTGGCTGTCGAACTGTTCGGTTCCGCCACCATTCCTAACGTGCCAGCCACGGTGGATGCTGAAGTCATCCCGGACAAACCCCTGGGTTCTGCGCTCAGAGACAAAGCGGAATCCGAGCTGGGAGATGTCCTGTTTGTTTTGGCTAATATTGGTCGTCGCTGGGGAATTAATCCCGAAGAGGCCTTGAGACGCAGCAATGCGAAATTCTCGCGGCGATTTCAGGCAATCGAGGATGCGATGAAATGCATCGGGCGAAGTATGCATGACGCCACGCTCCGCGAAATGGAAGACGCCTATCAGGCCGCGAAACGTCGCGAACCCGGACAACGGGATTAAAACTACAGCAGCATGACCAGACCATCCATTCCGGACAGGCGACTGTAAATTGCCAGCACCTGCTTTGAGGATTCACACATGGGCTCGAGTGTGATTGCCACATGTCGGCCATGTTCCGTATTACGAATTGAAAAAGGAGGATCTGTTTCGGTTCGAAGTTCATCGCGGACGCAGGCGACGACCCGGGCTGTAAAATTGTCCTCAGCGGAACCGATCACTTTAAATGTATAGTGGCATGGAAATGCGTGGCGGCTTTCAAGCAACTCTACGGCAGGCAGTTTAATCACAGCACAGGACTCTCAATTGTTCGGAATCACGCAGAAGAAGATATTGACGAATTATACGGATCTGTATCCGTTCGGGAAATGAGAT
>JAGQQS010000902.1 GCA_020426105.1 Planctomycetaceae bacterium | reverse complement strand
GGCTTTGCAATCGGGCCCATAGCATCCCCGATCAACATGACCTCCATGGCTTCGCCGGCTTTTCCACCCGCAGGAAATACGGACGTCGGACGCGGAAAATTACCGATATGCAGGCGATAGCGGCAATTACCATTGCCGCCATAACCGCTGTCGCGCATTTCGATCGTGTATTTGCCATCTTCCGGAACAACAATCGATGTTGCTGCATCCTGCTTCAGCAGCGGCGAGTCGTCCTCGGCGGACAATTCGAATCGCTTGTCGTTCAGGATTGCGATGTACGGATCAAACAAAGTCTGACCGAACCGCATCCCTTCCACTTCAACCGACAGGCGGTCACCCTTCCGGGCCTCAACCACAAAATAGTCGACATCTTCATTTTCAACAGTGCCAATAACAGTGCTGTTCATCGGAACCTGTTGAGGTGCTGCGAAATCGGTATTGGGCTCCTTCTCATCGACCGCCGGAAGTGCACCGACAAAAAATGTGCGATAGTCAGAGATTCCGGTTTTTGTTCGCACCTGCGCCGTGTGTTCCCCTAACGCACAATCCGGTGCAATTCGAATTTTCACATCAATGTTGTTGGCATCGGCAGGTTTGATTTCAAGAACTTCAAACCCAGGCTCGTAAAAGAAAATGCCGTCAGCGTCATTCAGTCGAGCGCCGGCAAATCGCAACACCTGCTCGGTACCCCGCTGCACACCTCGCGGCAAGATAACAGACAATGCCGGATCCGCAGATAAGCTGACCTGCGAGGTAACTCCGAATACAACAACGCTTAATAATGCCGACAACGATAATCGCATGACCAGGTCGCTTCCATCGAAAGAGCACTGGAAAATTCCAGAGGGCCGAAAGGGCCGGCCCGGTTGCAAAACAACGCCGTGGATGTCCTTAGGAGGCACTCCACAGCGTTGCATGCGGTATCACAATCAGACCAACAGCTCAGAACGAACCTTGCCGCCGTCCACAATCTCAATCGGACGATCTCCGGGGGCCATCAGCTCTTTGTCGGCCGTGATTCCCAGACAGTGGTAAATGGTGGTCGCCCAGTCTTCGACATTCAGTGGCTTTTCATCAGGTTCACTCGCCGTCGAGTTAGAAGTGCCATAGACCTGACCACCCTTGATGCCTCCGCCCGCCATGACCACACTGAACACTTTTGGCCAATGATCCCGGCCCGCTGTGCCGTTGATCTTCGGCGTGCGTCCGAATTCACTGGCAATGACAACCATGGTGTCCTGCAGACGGCCGCGTGAATCAAGGTCACGGATCAGCTGACCAAACGCCTGGTCGAACGGCGGAACCTGACCATTCATGCCGGCGGCTATGTTGTCGTGCATATCCCATCCGCCGTAAGTCAATGTCACGAACCGCGCTCCCGCTTCCACGAGACGTCGTGCCATCAGCATGCGGGCACCGGCCTGATTGCGGCCGTAAGCGTCCCGCAATGCGTCGGCCTCTTTGCTCAGATCAAACGCTTCCTGCGCCTGTTTGGAACTGATCAAACCATAAGCACGCTGATAGAATGTATCGACTGCGTCCAGAGCATCCGCCTTCTCTTTGCTGGCGAAATGATGGCTGACGGCTTCAAGTGCTCGACGACGACGCGTGAACCGTTCATCCGTCACACCACCCGGGAGCTGCAGATCGCGGACCGTGAAACCTCCATCTGCCGGGTCGGAACCGAGACTGAACGGCGCAAACGAAGAACTCAAATAACCAGTACCGGCAAACTCGTTCGGCTGGCCAGGAATGCAGATATAGGGCGGAATGTTATTTCGTGGCTCAAACTCATGACTCACCACACTCCCCATGCTCGGATACGACAGAGCAGGGCTGGGCCGATACCCTGTGAACATGTTGTGAGTGCCGCGCTCATGCGCCGCTTCGCCGTGCGTCATGCTGCGGCAAATCGCGATCTTGTCCATCACCTGCGCCGTCTGAACCCAGCGCTCATTGATAAAAACTCCCGGCACATTGGTTTCAATGGAATTCATCGGCCCGCGATATTCGATCGGAGCATACGGCTTGGGGTCGAAACTTTCCTGGTGCGCCATTCCCCCCGGGAGAAAAATAAAGATGACCGACTTTGCAGTCCCCTCTTTTGTTTCATAGTTCTTGATATCCGCCTGCGCAGACTGCAACCTGAAGTACTGAGACAGCGTCAGTCCGATGCCGCCGCAGAAACCGACATGCAGAAAACTTCTGCGTGAACTACCACCAGACATAGCTATACCTCCAGAGGGACGATGAACAACCTGTCAGGCAATGTTCCAATTGCCGACAGTTGAAGCTCAATTGAATGATTGTTTGCACGAGTGCTGTAGCACATCGATCAGGTGGGATTTTAAAGGTGGGGGCGTTCGATCTGTACTGACCGAACTACTAACAGTGTCAGCCGTGCTTAACTGTTTGTCAACGATTTCAACAACATTTGGCGGGTTGAGAACATCAGAAGGCCACTGCTGCCAAACTTTCTCAAATTAAACAGGCTCTACCGAGGTGTAGTTTGACACAGAATCAGACATGCGTGGTTCACGCGCCGAATCAACGGAACATTCGTCAGAATCCACAGAAAACCGTGGTTCCCGGAAAAGCGGAAATTGTCCCGTGTCAAGAATGCAAATATTGCCCCGGGAACCCGCACCGCGGAGAACAATTCAAACCACGGGGTATGCGTTTCTGCGTTTCTTTTTTGAGGTCGTCACAGATTTCTGCAGCAAACCCCTCGATTTTTCTGTTGAATGGTCCTGATATTCGAAAAACGAGAGTACGGTGCTTACCATTTAATCCTGTGGTGTGAGTTCCCCGGACTCTGAGAACCTCTGCTACAAAATCCCTGAGAACAGCGAAAGCGAATGAATGCCTTTAAGAACTGTGCTGAGTGTCGGTCAATGTCGCCCCGACCACGCTGCGATTTCGCACTACCTTACGTCACACTTTGACGCAAAAGTAGTCTCAGCCGATACGGCTGCGGAAACGTATCAGTTGTTAAAGGATCAAGCCGTTGATCTGGTGCTCATCAATCGTAAACTTGACGCAGACTACAGTGACGGAATGGAAATTATTAAACAACTCTGCAGTGACAAGGCGACGTCGGAAATTCCTGTGATGCTGGTTTCCAACTACGCCGAGTGGCAGGAGAAAGCCGTTGCGATTGGCGCCATCTACGGCTTCGGCAAAGCAGAACTCAACCAACCCGAAACGCGGCAGCGTCTGAGCGCTGTGCTGGAATAACCGGGCCTCCGAGTCAACTGCTGAAATCAAGTGTGGTGGAACGCCTGAACGGTGGCGCGTGGAGATGCCGACTGTCACGCAGGTGGCAGCAGATGATCAGGTTACAGAAGTGCATTACTCCAAGTGTCAGAACCGTGCGCACGTTCCTTGCGCTGAACAGTACAATCCAGGTCTTCAAATCGAACACATTGATATGTTCACGCAGTGTGATGACACGTGCGACAAAAGTCGAT
>JAGQQS010000901.1 GCA_020426105.1 Planctomycetaceae bacterium | reverse complement strand
GCCGGAACGGCGCTGCGCTTGGTCCGGCCTACGGGGCAGCATCTGCCAACTACTCGACGCGATCATAAGATGTTTCTATTATCAAGTGCCTGGTACTTAAGAAATTTTAAGACATGACAATGCTGTCTAAGCAGCATTGAAGTCCCGCGCGGCAGCGACTACATTTGACAGGCGTTGAATCACGGTCTGACTCTCTTCATACGGCTGAGTTGTCAGGATCACGCACCAGCGTGAGCGAGCTGGGTCGATCCACATCATGGTGCCTGTTGCGCCCCAGTGACCATACGCATCCGCCGACAGGAAGTCGCTGAACGTGGCGGAATGATCCAGCCAGTTCTGTCGCCATCCGAAGCCCCAGGCACGCTGGACACGATCTGCCGCGGAAAGCCCGGCGATGTGTTGAGTCTGATTGGACAGGCAGGCCCGTACAACAGCACGGCTCCAGACGGAATCTGCGGCCGATGTCGCGGTTCTCCCTTCATTCAGCAGACAGGTGGCCAGTCGGCCCAGATCTTCCGCCGTTGAAATCATGCCGCCCCATGGAGCGCCGAGGGTGCGCCAGTATCGACTGTTCCAGCTCCAGTTTGAATCTGCGTTCTGCCACACAGGCAAGTCACATGGCAGAACCGTTGGCATGAGTTCATCAGCGGCCGCAGCAGGCAGCCCCAGCCATGTCGAATGCATTCCTGCTGGTGCCAGCACACTGCGTTCCAGGTGCTCTGCACAGGTAGACTGCGTGATCGATTGGATGATCGACCCCAGAACTGCGAAACCCATACTGGAGTATTGGCAATTGGTACCGGCCGCAAAGTCCGGGGTGACTTCGACGGTGGCGTTTACAAAATCCTGATTCGATGCGGCGGCGGCCCGCAGTTCCGCGTTGGTGGGCAGCATGTCCGGCAGTCCCGACGTATGGGTGAGTAAATGCCGGATTGTGATTTGCCGCAGCGGCCCGCGTTTGAACTCCGCCAGATGATGCCGCACCGTATCGGTCAATGCAAGCTGTCCGTCGGCAGCAAGCTGCACCGCCGTCATCGCAACGATTGGCTTCGTAATCGAAGCTATCAGATACCGTCGATCCGGCAATTTTGCCGCGGGCGAAGGAAAACCGGTGGTAGTTGTTGCCGCAGCCTCCGGTGCCGTATATTTCATCCGCAGACTGAACCCCGAACGATCACCTGCTGCGACATCGATGTACTTCAAACTGGATGTTGCCGCAATGTGACGCAGCGATTCTTCAATGTTCATGTCGTTGTCCTGACGCGCCGATCGTGGCGAGCTACGCAGCGCCTTCGCGGGCGAGAAGCTGAATGCGACCTTCGGCAAGGCGGACGGTGCGATGAGCCTGTGCGGCGATTGCTTCGTCATGCGTGACCATCACGATCGTCAGTTTCTGGTTTTCGTTCAGGGAGTTCAGGAGTTCCATGATCCCGCCACCGGTTGATGCGTCCAGATTCCCGGTGGGTTCATCAGCCAGCAAAATTTCCGGTTTGCCGACCAGAGCCCGGGCAATCGCTCCTCGCTGCATTTCACCACCAGACAGTTCTGATGGACGATGCCGGATCCGATGACCAAGTCCCACCTGATCGATGATGTGCATGGCCGCGTCGCGGATCTCTTTGCGTTTCGCCCAGTAGCTGAAGATTGAATGCCGAATCATGAGCGGCGTCATCACGTTTTCGAGCAGGGACAGTTCCGGCAATAAATGATAGAACTGAAAAATGAATCCAAAGACGTGGTTGCGCAACTGGTCGCGGGCCGACTGATTCAGATTATCGATGCGATTGCCATCGAGAATCACCTCGCCGACATCCGGAGAATCCAGCAAGCCCATCACATGCAGCAAGGTACTCTTACCGGAACCGCTTTGTCCGATCACAGAAATGAACTCACCGCGATTTGCCTTGATCCCCGCACCCTGCAGCACGGGAATTTTATGCTCGCCTTTGAAGTATGATTTTGAGATAGCTTCAGCAGAGATAAGCGGCTTCGTCATTTTAATGGTCTCAGCCATAGCGGGATATCTTTTAACAAAGTAGTGCTCCGTCAAAATAAAAACTGGGGGTAGTGGACGAGGCGACGAGTCCCGGTCAGCCCTGCAACTTCAGGGACTCATGGCCTCTTCCACTACAATTCATCCACTTTTTTTGATTTTGACAAAGACATGGACATGCTTATTCAAACCTTAGTGCACGGACAGGATGCAGCCGAGCGGCGCGACGAGCGGGAAGAATACTGGCAAGCACCGCAATGGCGATCGCACCAAATGCTACCGAAACAACCATCGTGGGGCTGACGTATGTCGGGATTTCAAAAAACTCGTAGAGCTTTTCATCGAAGACTTTTCGGCCGGTGAGCCAACTCAAACCATCTTCAATGGGGTTGATATAGCGCACAAACAGCAGTCCCAGCACGACGCCAGCGGAACTCCCCACAATACCCA
>JAGQQS010000900.1:1433-3238 GCA_020426105.1 Planctomycetaceae bacterium | reverse complement strand
GCCGACCATGCAAAAGCCATCGATCGCCCGTTGGCGGGACTCCTGCAGGATCTGAAGGACCGAGGAATGCTGGACGAAACACTGGTCGTCTGGACCACGGAATTCGGCCGTACGCCGGGTGTTGACGGTGACAAAGGCCGCGGGCATCACAGTGCATGCTTCTCATCATGGCTGGCTGGAGGCGGTGTCAAAGGCGGTATGTCCTGGGGCAGTACCGATGAGATTGGTGCGACGGTGGCAGAGAACGGTGTACACGTGCACGATTTTCATGCGACGATTCTCCACCTGCTGGGCATCGACCATACCCGTCTTACTTACAGACACGCGGGCCGCGATTACCGCCTGACTGACGTCCATGGTCATGTCGTCCATGAAATCCTGACGTAGCTCTCGCTGAAAATCAAGACCGTTCAACGATGCTGCGATCATGGTTCGCAGTTCCGCCTTCAGGCGGTGATTTCCTCGTTTGTTTGACAGTGACTGCCGCCTGAAGGCGGGAGTACAGAAAAAATTGAGCGGTATCTCGATTAACAGTGTGCCATTGGCAATTCCGCGGTCTGAAGTGCGATCGGGTTCTGAGACGCTCATTTCTATTTTCTGGCGGCACTTGTTTTCAACTCTTGCGAAACTTGCAAGTCCCACCAGATTCCCAGACCATTTGCCACGGGCGAATAACTGACTCAAAAAACAACCCGCAATGCCGAATGCTGTGTTTCGGTTCATCGGGTTCACAGAATCTGAAAAGTGGAGAGCTTTGTGCCGGCAATGGACTGGACACCTTTAAAAGCGGTGATCGATGCAAACGAATCGTTTCTGATCTCCAGTCACGTTCGGCCGGATGCGGATGCCCTCGGCTCGGAACTCGGCATGCGGGCCATTCTGCTCGCGTTGGGAAAGCAGGTTTCCATCGTCAACGCCTCCGCGCCGCCCGCGAATCTGCAGTTCATGAATCCGCCAGGGATGATCCTGAAACTGAACGAGAGTGTGACAAAAGCCACAATCCCGCAGCATGATGTGGTGATTATCGTCGATACAAGCGCCTGGCAGCAGTTGGGCGCGATGGCGGATGTGATTCAGGCTTCATCCGCAAAACGCGTGGTCATTGATCATCACGTCAGTTCAGATCAGCTAAACGCACTGGAACTGAAGGATGTTGCGGCCGCGGCCACCGGTGAACTGATCTGCGAAGCGGCTGAAGAATTTGGTGTAACATTTGACGCGGACGCCGCCAATTGGTTGTACGCGGCGATCGCGACGGATACTGGCTGGTTCCGGTTTCCGTCCACAACGGCGCGGACGATGCGGATCGTCGCAGGACTGATGGATCTCGGTGCGATCCCGCACTACGTTTACAATTTGGTGCACGAACAGTCGTCGCTGGCGCGCGTCCGACTGGGAGGCCGCGTGCTGGCGCGGACACAAGTTGAAGCGGAAGGACGTTTGGCGTGGATCTACGCGGATGCGAAGGACATGGCTGAAACCGGAGCCGTTCCGTCCGACACGGAGGGACTGGTCAATGTCTGTCTTACAGTGGGCGGTGCCGAAGCAGCATTTGTAGCGGTCGAACTACAAACCGGACAAATCAAATTCAGCCTTCGCAGCCGGGTACCACACAACGTTGCCGCGGTCGCGGAGCAATTCGGCGGTGGTGGCCACAAACTGGCGTCCGGAGCGACGCTGCCCGGACCGTTGCCTGCCGCGATCGATCGTATCAGGGCCGCGTTTCTGACGATGCTGGAACCTGTGCCCGCCGTGACTACGCCGCCTTTGACTTGAGTCCACATCCGGGGATTCCCGGAACTGCG
>JAGQQS010000900.1:0-1360 GCA_020426105.1 Planctomycetaceae bacterium | reverse complement strand
ACGGCCGCTGACTTCGCCAAAAAAACGGGCCGACAACGGACGGAGCAAAGTAATCTGCCAGCCAGATGATAGGCTTGCTGAGTTCTGTCCGGTGTCTCACATCCGGCACGATTCCCGCGAACCCGGAACGCATGTTGAATATGCCCGAACATTTCAACGGCGGAATGCCCTCCCTCTGAAGATCAGGATTGAAACCGATGAGCAATGCCAAACCGTATCTGTTCGGCGCGGTACTGGGTGCGTCGGCGATGTATGTCGCTCTTCAATACCATGTGGTTCATTCACACGATGGTTTCCAGATGGTGCCGCGCACACCGCAGCATTCCATAGGGCTGGCCTACGCCGACGTGCGAAACTGGTCGCCGTCGCAATGGACCGATCGCCCGGAACTGGCCCGCGCGCTCATGGCTCATGGTTCATCCGATCTGATCTCAGAATCCGTCGCAGGATCATTGGCAGACAGCGTCATCGAAGAAAATTCCACACTCGACCAGCTGCGCTCGTTTCTGGAAAATTCGACTCAGGATGGTGCCAGCAACAGCGGTGCAGGTCTACTTGAAATACCTGCGACCCCGCTGAAGGCACTGAAGCCGAATTCAGAACCTGACGATGAATTAACGCGGATTCCGTTTCCGCAGGATGCAAAAAAGGAAGTCATCACAGACCCGTTTCGAGTCGCCCAGGGGCCTCAGACGCCTGCCTCGGAACCGTCAAGCGTACCTCGACCAATGGGAACGTCCCGGTTCTCAGCGGCGGATGTGATCGACGGACTCCGTGACGATGCTGGCACCCGAATGGATATTTTCGCGCCGACACCTCAAACCGTTACACCTCAGGCGAATTCTCCCGGAGCGACGCCTGCACCAACCACTGCGAACAGCCTGACGATTGCTCAACAAGCGCAGGCAATGGAAGACCGAATCTTCGGCAGTTCAAGCGCGAAAGCTGATTCAGCCGCGACGGTAAAGAGCAAGGCGACGGAAGCCACGACGGAGTCCATGTTCGAAGAAGTCTCAACGCAGTTGGAGAATCGCGCTCAGGCCGCATTGAACCGAGCTCGCGAAGCTACCTTAACAGAAGCAAAAAAAACAGCGAACGATGTCGCCGGTTCGACGGGCAGCTATCTGCGGCAGCAAGTGGAGCAGGCAGCACCTGACGCCGTAAAGTCGATCATCAACAATGCGGCTGCCGGCAATGGCGCTCCATCCACGGGATCCCTTCTGGATCAATTCGACCCGTTTCTTGAATAAGCACCATTGCTCTGTGAAACCCAACAAAGGGGTTGAATCGTAGTGGACGAGGCCACGAGTCCCCAGCATTGTGAAACCCAACAAAGGGGCTGAATGGTAGTGGACGAGGC
>JAGQQS010000010.1 GCA_020426105.1 Planctomycetaceae bacterium | reverse complement strand
TCTTGTCTTCAGTGCAAAGTTGCTATCATGAGGCCGTTTCCGGAATGATGCCCACTCGTCAAAACGTGAGCCACCGCGATGGTATCCCTCAACTCCGCACTGCGTTTCCTCTGCATCTCGAACGCGCTCGTTGCGCTGGTCGTCTCCGATTTTACTCCGCAGAGCCGGGCAGAAGAAAGAATTCGCGTTGCTGCCATCTCATACGAACCGCAGAAATTTAATCTCTCGGGCAACGCCGACCGTCTGGAACATTTATTTCGTGACGCGCAACGGAATGGTGCCAGAATTGCCGTCGCTCCGGAAGGTGCTCTGGATGGCTATGTGGTCAATGAAATCATCGCCGGGAAGGAACCGGCGGAACGCATGAGAGATGTGGCCATAGAAATTGATGGGCCTGTGATCAAACGATTTCAGAAACTGGCTGAAGAATTGAAAATGTGTCTCGCGTTTGGCTTCGCGGAAAAAATCGACGACGACGTCTACAACTGTGCGGTGTTTATAGATCATGCGGGCCAACTGTGTGGCAAGTACCACAAGATGCAGCTTGCCGAAGGTTATCACGAATCGTGGTGGTACAATCGCCTTGGTGAAAGCTGCCGTGCCTTCGACACACCCTTTGGTCGCTGTGGCATTCTGATTTGCAATGATCGCTGGAATCCCCAACTGGCCAGGATCACTGCCCTCGACGGAGCGCAATTTCTGGTCATTCCTTCATTCGGATCAACCGGCCAAAAACAGGACGAAGCTGTACTCAATCGCGCTGTGGAAAACAGGATCCCGGTGATTGAGGCGAATGTGGGAGTAACGCTGATTGTCAGCGACGACCAGATTGCAGCTGTCGATCGCGTAAAAGAAGGGATCACGTACGCGGAGATCACGATCCCCGACGCTAAGCCAGTGGAAAACGCTCTGCGTGACGCAGAGGAACAGCAATTCCTCTTGTGGCGCGCGGAGGAGATGCCGAAGCGACTGGAAAAACACAGGCTTCCATGATTAAGGACAGAACATGAACCCATTTTCACTGATTTTCCATTCTCGTGCCATGACGATAGCTCCAGTGCTGCTGGCAATAATTGTGTTGTCCGGATGTTCGGGTATCGTCGTAGCCACTGAGAAACAACCTCCAGCGGTCGGCGATGCTGCTCCGCAGCTCGAACTCAAGAGCTACGATACCGGAACCGTAAAGCTGGATGAAGCAATTCAAACAGGTCCAGTGGTCGTGATTGTGCTGCGTGGTAATCCGGGTTATCAGTGTCCGCTGTGCACGCGTCAGGCAGGTCAGTTTATCGCGGCGGCCAAAGATTTTTCAGCGGCCCACGCGACGGTCGTGATGGTGTATCCGGGCCCGGAAGCAGAACTGGAAGTCAAAGCACGGGAGTTTCTGAAAGACACAAAATTGCCTGACGGATTTCAGCTGGTGATTGATCCGGACTACACCTTCACGAACGCCTGGCATCTGCGCTGGGATGCAGCCAAAGAGACCGCGTACCCCTCGACGTTCGTGGTTGATAAAGCGGGCAAAATCCGTTTCGCCAAAATCAGCAAAACCCACGGCGACCGGGCCCCTGTGGCCGATGTGCTCAAGGCGTTAAAAGAACTTTGATCACGCGTACCGATCTTCCCATCGCCCATCAGCTGGTCCAGCCGAATTGTTTAATCTGCTTCATCATTTTACCGTGCTGATCGCTCTTCTGGTCTTTCTTGTACTGGGACAACTTGTAGCCGACCTCATCAACCAGCAGATCGTTCTGTTCCATCATCTGCGTTTTGAGTGTCGTGAACGATGTTTTAAATTCATTGAGCTTCTTGTTAAATGCTGACAATTCCATCGTCGTGCTCGTACCGGTGAACTCCGGAATTTTTGCCGTCTGAATATACGAAATGGCCTCTTCACGATGCTTCGATTCGTGGAAGCCGAGGGAAATAGTCTTTGCCAGAATATCGGCATCCGTTGTTCCGCGTCCGTATCCGGATGAGGACGTCGCACTGGACGAAGCGCTGTACGACGTCTGAATTTCAAGTTTCGTGATTCGCGGCCACTCCAGAATGGTGACTGTGTTGCCACTGGTTTCCCACTTTCCGTCAGTGCGGGACAGCGTGATACTGGTATGCGCGCCCGCGGTGACCTCGGGAGCATTGCTTTTGTCGGGCAGAATATGAATTTCGAAGAAATACTTTCCCTGCGGATCGGATCGTTCCTGGCCCACTCGGATCGGAGAGGTAGCTGTCACTGGAGTTGCGGGAGGCGCTTTCGCCGTGATGGTCCACATGATGACACTGAACAGAAACATCCGCTGAATCGGATCGCCGATGTCTTTTCGCACCTGCAACAGATCCGAAATCTCCGCATCGGAAAGCGTTTTGTCAGCGAGCGCTGCGTTGATAATTTCGTTGATTTCGGACAGCGACAGCTTCTGGTCGGCCAGCAGTTTTTGCACCGCTGTTTTTAGTGCACCGACCTGGAGCATATGCTGCGTATAGTTGACCAGAATCGCGCCTCGAATGTGCGTACGCCCCTGATCCGTGATCGTTGTCGAACGTTCAACCAGCGTCATCAAATCATTGTATTCGGTTGAATTCATCATTTGCGGCGACGACGCATCATCGCCTTTACTGATCGCGACGGCGACAATCTTCTTGATGGCATCGAACGACAAAGTTTTGCTTTTGAGCGCGGTTTCCAGTTCCTTCCGTATCTCCGGATCCTGGACGTCACTTGCTGTCAAGGTTTCAACTGCCATCGAGTTTTCCTTTGTCCTGCCCGAAATCTCAACAGAATTTCCCGATTGTCGCACCATTGTCTGGTCGGCTGGCAGACCAGTTGCCGGGTATTTCCAAAAATTATGGCCGCGGTCACCCGCAGGGATCTTAGGGGATGGCATCAGTCGTTACGGACTTTTGGTTTTCGGGCTCCTTTTCCAGGGCGGAATAAAGCACTAAATTGCGTCCATGAATTCACAACAGGGGAAGTTTGATTTTGCTGAGACGCCGGAATGGCAAAATGCAGCCAACGAAGACGTCATGGTCGCGGATGTGGTCTTTAACCTGCCGCTGGAACGACCATATTCGTATGCGGTTCCCGATCCAATTCGGGATCGAATCAGAGCCGGACAACGCGTCAAAGCACCGCTGGGCCGCGGAAACCGAAGTGTCGTCGGCTACTGCGTTTCCGTGCGACCAGCGGATCAGTCCCAGCGCCTCCTGAAGCCGATTTCTGAACTGCTCGACAGTGAACCGCTGCTCGATGAGCGGATGCTGGAACTCACCCGCTGGATCGGCGAACGTTATCTTTGCGGCTGGGGACAGGTGCTCGACAGCGTCATCCCTGCCGGCGTCCGTCGCAAGAGCGGGACACGGGAAGTGCAGAGTTTCGTACTGACGCCCGGCAACGAGGAAAAACTGACGACGACACGGTTTAGCCGACAACAGAAAGCCGTGATTGAGATCCTGCAAAAGTCGGCGGATCCCATCGCAGCGACGGACTTGTGCGAACGCGCGGGATGTGGACCGGGGCCGCTCACCAGTCTGCGCAAGAAAGGGTTCCTGACAGCGCTGCGAATACGTTCCGATGTCACCGGCGATGAACTCGGAAACTATGCTCAGGAACAGGATCTGCAGCTCAATCAGCAGCAGCAACGGGCGCTCGACAAAATCCTGCTCCCCATTCGCGCAGGTCAATACGAAACACTACTGCTGCACGGCGCCACCGGCAGTGGAAAAACCGAAGTTTACATACGTGCCATTCGGGAAGTCGTGAGTTACGGTCGGCAGGCAATTGTGCTGGTGCCTGAAATCAGTCTGACGCCTCAGACGATTCGGAGATTCCGCAGTCGCTTCAATTCTGTTGCCGTGCTGCACAGTCACATGACCGATGCCGAACGTCACTGGCAGTGGCAACAGATCGCCAGCGGCGGGATCGAGGTGATCGTCGGGGCTCGCAGTGCGGTGTTCGCCCCCGCGCCGAACCTCGGGTTGATTGTGATTGACGAAGAGCACGAACCGTCGTTTAAGCAGGACAGCACACCGCGCTATCATGCGCGGGAGGTGGCGCGAAAGCGTTGTCTCGATGAGAAAGTACCGCTCATTCTGGGGTCTGCCACACCAACACTGGAGTCGTGGCTGCGAGCTCAACGTAAAACCGACACACTGGTATCAATGCCTTCACGTGTAGCCGAGCGTCCGCTGCCGCCGGTTGTTGTGGTTGATACCCGCGACGATCCTCGTATCAAACGCGGCTCTTCCATTGGTCGCGCGCTGTTTCAGGCGATCACTCGCGCCTTGAACGACAAAGGCCAGGTAATCCTGTTTCTGAATCTGCGAGGATACTCGCCCACGGTCTGGTGCAGAACGTGTGGCGCAGGAATCAAGTGTCCGAACTGTGACGTCACACTCACCTGGCATCGAGATCGTCAGGTAGTGATTTGCCACAGTTGCGACTATGAAATCCCGCCGCCGAAAGTATGCCCCACCTGCGAAAGCCCGGCCGTCCGCTTTCTGGGCACAGGAACTCAGAAACTGGACGAAGAAGTTCAAAATACTTTTCCCGACGCACGCGTCCTGCGAATGGACAGCGATTCCATGAAGAAACCCGGGAGTCATGATGAGGCGCTCGATAAGTTCCGGCACGGAGAAGTCGATATCCTGCTGGGAACCCAGATGATTGCCAAAGGACTCGATTTTCCCAACGTCACGCTGGTGGGTGTTGTCGACGCAGACACGATGCTGCGTCAGCCGGATATGCGGGCGGCCGAACGAACATTTCAGCTCATCGCGCAGGTAGCAGGACGTACGGGACGCGGTGAACGCGGCGGGCGAGTCCTCGTGCAGACGACCAGTCCTCAGGATCCCGCCATTAAATTTGCGTCCGCACACGATTTCATCGGATTCGCGCAGCATGAGCTGGCGGAACGCCACGACGGGGGCGCACCTCCGTTTTCACATGTTGCCCGCGTCATTTTTCGTGGCCCCGATGAGGATCGCGTCCGCCGCACGGCCCGCGATGTCGCTGACAAATTGCGCGCGGCCAGAAAAGGGACGACCAAAGACATTCGCATCCTCGGAGCCGCTCCGGCACCTGTCGTCCGCTTGAGAACCCTGTGGCGATTTCATCTGCAGATCGCCGGAAAGTCGCCCGAGCAGGTTCGCGAACTGTGGCAGGCTGTCGAGAGTACGCTCACGCTCCCTGACGGCGTCGAACTGGCAGTCGATGTGGATCCCATCAACGCACGCTGAGCTTGATCCAGCAAGTCCCCGCTGTTAATAAAGCTTTACAAACTTTGTAAATTGCCCATTTTAACATTGCGAACGGCGTTCAATAATCGACACAATCGTCACAACTGATCCAATCGGACTGGGCAGATTCAGAGGGAATTTGTTGCAGAGCCGTGAATTCCGGAGAGTTGAGGAGATTGAGAGATGCGTATTTTTCGTGAATTGTGGCACGATGAGGCGGGAGTGATTCTGTCGGCCGAAGCCGTGGTCCTGGGGACCGTCGGAGTCGTCGGACTAACGGCTGGCTTAAGCACGATCGCCAGTTCAGTGAACAGCGAGCTGCAGGACCTGGCTTTCTCGATCCGCAGTTTGGACCAGAGCTACGAGATTCAGGCTCAATATGGCTGCGGATCCTACACCGCCGGATCGTGTTTTGAGCAGGAACCAGTGGAAGAATCGCTGGCTATTCTGTGCGACATTGCCCGCAAAGCGGATCAGGACGAAAAAGAAGCCAGAGCGGAAGCGGCTAAGACACAGCGTCTGGAACGACAGATCCAGAAGCGAAAGGCAGCGGAACGCAGAAAGAAGGCCCAACACGACAAAGAAGCGGGGGTTGAAACAGAGCAGGCCCCTCAGAATGAAACCGAACAACCCACAGAGCCATCGACTGAAAAAGCCAATTGAGCGACGCTTGATGTCGCGTTTTTTCTTTTGAGTCAACGGAACAATCTCTCAGCCTTCTCCCTCAATGGCATTGTCGAACTCAGACAATGCGAACCACCTCAAAAAGCTCGTCGGCCTCTCTCCCGACGAGCTTTTTATATTGTATCGGTGGACGGCACCGCACCTTCAATTACCCGTTAATGTAAAAGCGGCCCAGTAGAATGGATGGGCAGCGCCAAATCGTTCGCGACGCGTGGCAATACGTTCCAGTTGAGCATTGCGAAGCGACTCCGACACGGATTTTCCGTCCGCAAGAGCTGCGAAGAGATCGCTCACCAGAAGTGCGGATTCACGATCGGGGACGGACCAGAGCGTGGAAATGACGGACCTGGCCCCCGCCATCTGAAAAGACTGACGCAACCCCGCGACACCCTCCCCATTGTTCACTTCGCCCAGGCCTGTTTCACAGGCACTTAAAACGACAAGGTGTGTTTCGTGCAGATTTATCCCGGCGATCTCAAGGCCTGTCAGCACACCGTCATCACCAGCCGTCCCGATACCGGCATCGGGGGCACTACATCCGGCAAGCAACAAACCGCAATTCAGCAGGGGGTTCTCCAGGGGTTGCAGGGAAACACTCGTTGCTGACGGCAGTTCACTTCCGGCGCTAAGTCTCGATGGGTGTGGGTCTGCCGCCCGCTTGTTCCGGAAGAATCCATGTGTCGCGAACAGAACGACGCTGGGGTTCTTCATGGCTTTTGCGACACTCTCCAGAGCGTACTTTCCCACGTATGTAATGGGAGTTGAGTGCGAGTATTTTTCGAGATTGGGTGCGATCAACGCCGCTTCGATCGCTGTCCCAGGCAAGGGCTGGACGTTGGAAAACCTGCTGAGTCCCTGGCTAAAATCGGTTGATCGGGTGCGGTCTTTTTCTGACGGGGACTGCTTGCGAAATACTGCCCGGATCGATTCCCAGACAGATGCAGGTGGCAGATTGAATTGTGGATTCGCGAATATGGCTGGCACGCCGTCGAATGACTGTTTCTTATCTTCTGACAGCAGGTTGCGCGTACTGATCAGAAAACGGACCTTATAATTTTCGACCAGAAATTTTCCGGATTCATTGATGGCGAGTGAGTTCCAGGGCAACAGCCAAAGGTCACTATCCGGCGAAATGATCAGCTCTTCGCAGGTGTCATCCAGTTTCAAAGGTTCAAGCACTTTCGAAGTGAGGGACAGTGTCAGCTTTGTGAGTTCTGCGACAGCATCGACTTCGTCAGTTTTTGCCAGTTCAGAAGCAGGATCAGACGGAGCAACTTTAGCCCGCACCCCGGAGACCGCCTCATCGATCGCTTGCGCATCTCCCAGATCAATCAGGCGAACTTCATCGCGGCCGGCAGGCGGAATGATCCAGGCAGCGTAGCGATCAGGATTTGAATTGCCGTTTGCAACCTGGGTAAAAGGTGTATATTTAACATACTCGATCAGGACAGAGTCTCCACTGAGTTTTGACCGCAACTCATCCAAAGTCTGCCAGTGTCGCGTATCACTCGTATCGCGACCGGTGTTCTGCAGACGGCGTGCCAGTGCCTCCTCCTGGACAGACAGATCTTCCAGCGATCGCTGGATGTCAGCAGAATTTTCGTCCGCGTTGCGCGTCAACAGGCTGGCCATCTGACTTCGAATCAGCAGCAACTCTTCCCGAGCGGCAATTTGTTGGGTGTCTGTGGTCGTCCTTGATTGAATGCTGGAGCGTGCAAGGACTTCATGCGCTGTGCCCTTATTATTGATCACCCACTCTGCCGACCGATTGACAATTGCAGGTGTGTCGCCTGCGGCGACGGCGAACGAAATGACCATCGAGAATTCAGATGCCTGTTTGCCCGCGAGATACTGCATTTGCTCGCGTTGGGACAAGCATGGGAGGAACCTGGCAAGGTAATTTGCCGTGATCTTTCGCGACTCATCAAACAAATCGGCTGCCCGGGACCGGTCATCTGTCGATGCCACAACGATTCCAAGATTAGCAAGACTGCTCGCCGTTTTGGGATTGTTATCACCAAAGCTCTTGCGGCAGATCCGAATCGCCTGCTCATATTGCGTGATCGATGATTGTGGGTCGCCCATTGCTGAATAGACAATTCCCAGATTATTATAAACCACTGCCAGAGCCGGGTGATCTTCGCCGAGCAGCTTGATACGAATCGAAAGACATTTCTGCAGATTTTCCAGGGCCTCCTGATATTCGCCGATATCGCCCTGCAACAGGCCCAGGTTATTGTACGCGCTCGATACGGCCATGTGCTCTGGCCCAAACGCTTTGATCCGGATCGATAACGCCTGTTGATAAAGTGCTTTCGCCCTGTCCATCACTCCGCGATCGTGTAATACACGCGCCAGACTGTCCAGTGTGTCTGCGATTGCGGTATGGTCAGGACCGAAGGCTTTTTGATTGGCGGCCAGAGCACGTTCGAAGTGCGACTGAGCAGCCGAGTGATCGCCGATCGTTTCCAGGAAATGTCCGACATGGATCCACGATTCTGCAGTGATCGGATGTTCGTCACCGAGTGCCTTGCGGCGAATCGCAAGTGATTGTTCGTAAAGAGGTCGCGCGGCATGGAAGTCACCGGATTGGTCCAGTAATGCGGCAAGCTGGTCGAGCGATGCCGCAGTGCTCGGATGCTCCATACCCAGCACGTTTTTGCGAATCTGCAGGGCCTCTTCAAAGAGTGATCTGGCCGCAGCAGTGTCTCCCATCGATTTCAACAAGCCGCCGAAGTTTGTAATGGCCGTGGCCGTTTCCGGATGTTCGTTTCCAAGGGTTTCTCGGAACAGATCCACGGCCTGTTGTCCTGAAGATTTTGCATTACTGAACTGATTTAACTCCGCGTAGATGACACTGAGATTATCCAGACTCAGGGCCACTTCGGGAGCCTTCGGCCCGAGTACTTTCTTACGGATCGCCAGCGACTCCAGACTGAACTTTAAGGCGGACGGATAATCCTCCAGCTTCTGCGAGATCACACTCAAATTGTTGATCGCGGAGGCGGTGTTGATATGTTCATTTCCAAAGACTTTGCGTGCCACCGCCAGGGCTTGTTCATAGTTGCGTTTGGCACCCGTATAGTCTCCCATATCTTCCAGCAAGCCGCCGAGGTTATTGATCGAAGCGGCAGTGTCAGGATGTTCGGCACCCAATGCCTTCCTGCTCGATGCCACTGCCTGTTCAAACAGGGATTTCGCTTCGGCATACTCTCCCATCATTCCCAGCAACGTGGCAAGGTCGTTCATCGCTTTAATTGAGTCTGCATTCTCCAGCCCCTGTGCTTTTTTGCGAATGGCCAGAACCTGTTCGAAAGCACTGCGCGAAGCGCGATAGTTGCCTGCCGCGCGATAAAGATGGCCGAGATCGGACTGAAGATCTGCCATGGTCACGTGTTGAGCCCCGAGGGCTCGACTCGCGATCGACACCGACTGCTCCATAAGCGGCAATGCAGCCTCCACGTTGTTCTGCTGGTACTTTTCGAGTGCCTGATTGCGCAATGCACCGGCACGTCGCAACTCATCCTCCACGCTGGCGCGATTTGGTGCTCGATTCTGTGCGGCTGCACAATTGGTGAAGATCACAAAGATCGAAATCACCACAGCAACCGCCCTGCGTGCACTCACGAGGTCATGGCCGTATGTGTCGGATCGATCACAATGCGAAGCCAAAGCATGCACGGGGTGAACACTGCTACCGGAAAGAAACATCGAATAAACCTCCATTGGAACGCGACGACCTGTTCTCAGCAGCTCAGTTCCTGGTTTAACGTTTGTCGATCGTGTTCTTTGCCGTTCTGACATCATCGACCACTCTGGGGAATTGGTTGTTGGCGACTCTGCGGCATTTATGCTCCCCTACGGTTTCCGGCGTACGAGTGCCACCCAGTCTTTGGAAGTGTCGGATGGTGGGTTACCAATTGCCTGACGTCCCGGTCCAGTCAATGTCGCCCCGGCCTGAAGTTCTCCTCCAGTCCAGGGATTGAACCATGCGACCGTAAATGAATCTGCCGGGAGTTCGAGCTGCGTACGATGATCTCCGAACAGGTAAACGCAATAGACTTGACCCGGTTGTGCGAGGCACCAGCCGCTGCCTTTGTCGATGAGTTCATCGTGTGACTGCATTTGATCGAACGGCAGGTGCTGGTGGAAAAAGTCCAGCGCAATCGCGGTCAGGTTCCACATATTTTCCCACGGTCGCCAGTTTTCACAGGCGATGTCCAGATGTTTGGCAGGCTGTCGAGGCCACGTATCGTAGGCCACGATCCATTCGGCTCCGGAACCGCCGGCGATCAGATTTCCCCATAGTGCCTCGCGAACTTCGTGCGGGTGTTCAGGATCCTGGATATCCGGGGGCAGGCAGATACTCGCAGGACCAATTTCGTCCAGACACGCGAACCATGGCCGACCGGCCGCTTCCGACTCGGCCAGCCAGCGGACTGTCTCTCCGTGAGTTCGTGAAGCCTTGCCGAACTGGAAGGATGGTCCTTCCAGATTAGGGTCTCCCACGAGAGGCGCATAAACTTTTTCGACCTGGCTGGGGAACGTATGAATGACGATTGGATGGTCCCACGGGTCGGTGTCACGCACATACTTTGCAAACGCCTTCTGCTGCTCTGTTGTGTTCGTATTCTCTTCACCCAGATTCCAGACCAATGCAGGATGATGGGCGAATCGGGCGATGAGTTCGCGATAATACAGACGTCGATGCGGCCCCAGATCACCATCATCCAGCAGCTGATCGTTCTCCTGTTCCTGATGCACGAGATGCATCATCAATCCGAGGCGATCCATGTGACGGAAGACAACTTCCCATTGATCGAGTTTACTGCAATCGAATCGTTCGCGTTCTTTTTCTGAGATCCACGGCCAGACATCTTTGCCGTCGCCCTTCACATTCATCGTCAGGCAGTAAACAGAATTCATGTGTTTTGACGCCAGATAATTTAAAGCGCCCATCAGATTTTTGCCCTTGCCGTTTTGCCAGGTCGGATCGCCCGTCTTCCAGTCTGCGGCGTGAGGTTCATATTTGTGAGTGGGCGGGGTCTGATCGATATCAGCGAAGGCCAGCAGGTTTTCCGGGCTGTCGGCTCCGCCTTTCAGAAACAGTTCATTGGTCTCTGCGAATCTCAGATATCGCTCGCCCGTGTATCGCAGCAAACCTTTGCCATAGAACCCGGACGCGTGTGCATCCGCCGGCTCGACGTGAAACGCTCCGGTCGATCCGTCGAATGCGACAGACTCGCCGCCTGCGGCATCCGAAGAAGTTGCGATACCTGCCCCCTGACGAAAACTGACCCGATACGTCCAGGGCCCCGCTTCATCCGGCAGAAAATTGACGCGCCATACGTCGCCCTCATCGGCACTTGTTTCCGCAGCATTGCCATCGGCAGCGAAATAGCCGGGCACGACAACAGATCGATCCCCTTTTTGAAACGTGACTTCAAGGCGAAAATCGGTAAAGGGGTTCGGAGTCCCTGATTCCGAAAGTGCAGGTCCGTTAAATGAAAACACGGCGGGCTGCCATTTTTTGTAAGCCGCGGCGTTTTGCGTGGCAACAGTCGTCTGAAACTTCGCAGACGCAGCCAGCAATTTGAGCGCCTGATTAATCTTTGAATCCGGATCACCGCCGTTCAGATCATTCCAGTCACCTGCTGCGCATACCAGCATCAGCCCGAGACTGGGAACTATCGCGGCATTATTTCCCCGCGCTCCGATGGACATAATGGTATCCGCCGGAGCGTCAGGCCAGGTCCGTGTGGCCGGATGTTTTCCACCGGTATTATTGAACCACCAGTTGAAGCCATAGATTCCCGGCCCGCATTTGGCAAAATGATCTGACCCGCCTCCGTACGTTTTAATGCCCAGATAGTCATCGGTATCAGCCGGTTGAGTGTTTGGCAGATCCTTCGGAACCTGTGGAACCATGTACTCATCGAAATAGCGTCGCGGCAGCAGTTGCTTTCCGTTCCAGTTTCCACGATTAAACCAGAACCAGGCGATGCGGGCAAAATCGCGTACCGATGCGTAGATGCGTCGTTTGTCCGAGAATTTCAGACCATCCTGCAGCTGCAATCCACCAAGTCGCGATGGCCGCTCAGCCGCAGCCTTCGCGTCTTCCTGAAAGACTTTATCGAACAGCGTTTTCTGATACAGCTGAATGGCGTAGTCATTGTAGGACCACGCTGCCCCGGGAACTTCCGGCCTCGCATAACCGCTGGTCATCGCACCAAGATGCCGGAATGTCATCGTTCGATCTTTTTCACTGAGTTCCCAGCCAAAATCGGCGATCGGCTGATCTACGCTTTTGACAAGTCCTTCTTCGACAGCGAAGAACAGCAAGGTACTCAGCACCGGCTTGGCGGATGACAACCAGTCGCCCCGTTCCGCCTGATCTCCCCAGCTCCGGACGACATAGCCATTCCGGATCACGCAACCGCGACCGCCGAGGCGAGTCGCCAGTTGATCCAGAACCGCTGGATCGAGCTGCATCTGTTCGGGCGTCCGCACTTCCCACGACTCATTCGGAAAGACAATCGCCGGCGAATCATCTGCCGTTTGGCCTGAGGCAAATCCGTCCGCTCCGTATGCCGGCGCTGAGGAACCAGCAAGAATGCCAATTAACAAAAGCCAGCGCATTCGTTTATTCGACATAATCAACCCCGTTCTTTCTCGACAATGAATCAGTCTGGTAAGTACAATAAAGAGCCCCGTTGAGGTATACAATCGCTGCCATGTCGCAGTGCACTGTCATTTCAAACGTAGGGGTGCGTAAAGCAGAGCGTAACGCACTCTGTTCGGGAGGTGTGATGAAATGGTGTGTTCCGCCGGCGCTGCACACACCCGGTTATTTCGTCTCACGGCCACCATCGTGGCGTTGTGCATTTTGACTGCGTTGACGGCGCACGAACCTTTCGTCGCGATACGGGGGCAGCCGCGGGCACAGCGACCGGAATCCCCGGAGAATATCGCAGAAGGCGCTGAGCTTTCCTCCGTTGCCCCGGTCGAGCAGCCTCTGACGGCAATCGATATTTCAGGTTTCTTGAGTGGTATCCATCACTGGCGGGACCTCCGCGATGACAATCGGTTTATTCAGGTCGAACCGAATCAGCCCGCTTATCGTCCGGAGCAGGTTCGCGAAATCGTTTCCAACATTCTGTTGTTTCAGCGTGAAAACGGTGGCTGGCCCAAGGACTACGACATGACCGCGGTGCTGACCACGGCACAGCGTCGCGCCGTAGAAGCCACAAGGATGAATGCTGACGCTTCGTTCGACAACGGTAATATTCATTCGCAGGTTGAGTATCTTGCGCGGGCTTTTGTTCAGTCAGGTGAACAGTCCTGGCGCCGGGCGTGCGAACGGGGTTTCGATTTTATTCTGCAGGCACAGTACGCAAACGGCGGGTTTCCTCAGCGATTTCCCACCCGTGCCGGTTACCACGCGCATATCACATTCAACGATGGCGTCATGATCGGAATTCTGGACTTGCTGCAGGACGCTTCGGAACAAAAGCCACATTTTGAATGGCTGGATGACGCGCGGCGCGAAGCTGCGGCGCGCGCCGTTAGATCGGCAATCGACTGCATCCTCAAGTGCCAGATTCGCGTTAATGGAATTCGCACCGGCTGGTGTCAGCAGCATGACGAGCACACCCTGGAAGCAAGTTCGGCCAGAACCTTCGAACTCGCCTCAATCTGCCCCCAGGAAACCGCTGACATTGTGCGATTTTTGATGCGACAGCCAACGGTAGACGCGCAAGTACTGGCGGCGACCGATGCGGCGATCGCGTGGCTGAGGCAAGTCCAGTTGCCGGGAATTCGTGTTGAACGGGTGAAAGCCCGGGCAGAAAAATTCCTGCGGCATACGGTGGACTATGACATCGTTGTGGTCCCTGATAAAGACGCCCGACCCATTTGGGCGCGACACTATGAAATCGGCACCAATTCTCCTGTCTTCGCAGGACGCGATGGGATCAGAAAATATAGTCTGGCTGAAATCGAACGAGAACGTCGCACTGGCACGCTCTGGTACGGCTACTGGCCGGAAGAATTGCTGAATGGATCTTACGCGACATGGCGCAGGAGCGTGCCTGTTTCGGAGTGATTTACAGCCGAGTCACCTGTCTCTGAGATGTTCATCTCCTTCTAATTGGGAACTCGATTATGCGTCGCACTCTGTTCACAAGCGTTGTGTTTTCCGTGTTTGCGTCGATGTGCGGAAGCGCCCTTTCCGCAGACGGCTTTCAGCTGCCCGAGTTCCGACCGCTTTGGCCTGACGGGGCGCCGCAGGCAACTGGCGATACTGACGCAGACAAGCCAGGACTCTGGATTTACCCAGCCGGCAAAAAATCCACCGGCGCGGCAATTGTCATTTGTCCCGGTGGTGGTTATGCGATCCACGCGGTCGACCACGAAGGTGTGCAGCCGGCGAAATACTTTAACAGTATCGGTGTCACTGCGTTCGTGCTGCGGTATCGACTATCACCGTATCAACATCCGATTCCACTGCTGGATGCTCAGCGGGCACTGCGATTTGTGCGCTCCCATGCAGAAGAATTCGGGATCGACAAACATCGTGTCGGCATCATGGGATTCTCCGCCGGAGGACACCTGACATCAACCTCGCTGACTCACTTCGACGGCGGAGACGTCAACGCCGCCGATGCCATTGATAAAGAGAGCTGCCGACCGGATTTCGGAATTCTTGGCTATCCCGTGGTCAGCCTCAGTGCAGACTATGCCCATCGGGGTTCCGGCCGCAATCTGCTGGGTGAGGACGCCACTGCCGACGAACTCAAATCGCTCTCGAACGAATTCAATGTCACTGCAGAGACACCCCCGGTGTTTTTGTTTCATACAAACGACGACACGGGTGTATCGCCTGAGAACAGTGTGAGTCTCTATCTGGCGTGTCGCAAAGCCAGCGTCCCGGTAGAGATGCACATTTATCAGCAGGGGCCCCACGGAGTCGGTCTGGCGAATGAGCACCCGGCGTTGTCGCAGTGGATCGCGACGGCAGGAACCTGGCTGCGACAAAACGGGCTGCTGGTTTCAGGAAAACGCCAGGCGATTCAGGGGGAAGTGAAACTCAATGGCGAACTGATGAAATGGGGCACGATCGCGTTCGAGCCCGCCGACACCAACGCTCCTGTAGCGTGGGCGATGATTTCGAAAGGGAAATACGAGATCCCGGCGGGGAACGGGACCGTGCCTGGAGAATGTAAAGTCGTCGTCACCAGTCTGGGCGCGATCGCACCCGGACCGACAGCCGACAACGCTGTTGAAGTTGCAAACGACCTGTCCTATACAGTCAATGACGGACCGAACAGCCTGGATCTGGAATTGACCGACAAGAACTGAGCCCATTTGCGCGGATGCCGTCCGCGCAACGCCGATAAGGATTTTTAGAACATAACATCGGCCGGTTTTTTGGCAGCGGACGTCGTGACACTTCCGAAGCTGGCGCCGAGAATCATAATTCTCACGAATTATGCTGCGAAGAATTCTTAACGGCGTGGCCGTCAGCGGCGCGCTCCGGCGTATTTCATGGGCAGCCACGCTCCGTTCTGCTGGCTGCTCGCGACGCATTGTTGAATAAAATACATGCCTTCGGCGCCGTCGTACACGTTGGGATAGATCGTGTTCTTCTTTTCGAAGGATCCGCCCGTTGCCCGCTCAACCATTGCGTCGTAGGCAAAACGGTAGACGTTGGCAAATGCTTCAAAGAACGCCTCCGGGTGACCGGCTGGCAGGCGACAGGCGGCTTTGCCCATCTCGTTCATGTACGACGCATTCGGATCGCGTGTGTACATCTGGTGTGGTGAGCCGTTGCGACGCACGATCATCAGATTTGGTTCTTCCTGACGCCACGATAGTGCGCCCTTCGTACCGTCAACTTCGATGAACAGATCATTTTCGCGACCGTGTGAAATCTGGCTGGCCGTGACGGTTCCCAGTGCACCATTGTCGAATCGTACGACTGCATGACCATAATCATCGAGGCGTCGTCCTTCTGCAAAAATTTTCAGGTTGCAGGAGATCTCTGCCGGAATCAGCCCGGTCATGTAACGCCCGAGGTTGTAGGCGTGCGTTCCAATATCTCCAAAGGAGCCTGCCGCCCCGGATTTTTTCGGATCGGTCCGCCAGGCCGCCTGTTTCTGATCTTCGGCTTCCAGTCGGCTGCGGAGCCAGCCCTGGATATAATTGGATCGAATTGCGTTAATCTCACCGAGTTCACCATTCAGGATCATTTCCCGAGCCTGACGGACAAGCGGATAGCCTGTATAGTTGTGACTGACTGCGAATACGACACCGCTGTTTTCGACGACTTTGACGAGCTCTTCTGCCTGAGCAAAATCAAAGGTCATCGGTTTATCGCAGATCACGTTGAACCCTGCTTCGGCGACGGCTTTGGCAATCTCAAAATGGGTGTGGTTCGGGGTTGCCACACTGGCGAAGTCGATCCGCTGGTCTGCGGGAAGTGCCAGTTCCTGCTGGATCATTTCGGTCACGGACCCGTACGCCCTTGCTGCCGGAATATCATAGGCCGGGGCGCTGGCTTTGGCCCGGGCGGCGTCGGATGACAATGCGCCAGCAACCAGTGCCGCACGATTATCGAGGACGGCAGCTGTGGCATGGACGCGTCCGATAAAGGCGCCCTGGCCCCCTCCAACAAGAGCCATTCGCAGCTTTCGGTTAAGTTTTCCGTTGGTTGTGTCGGACATGGGTTCACCTTTGGTCGATAATCGGATGTGGAGTTGACACTGGACAAGGGGTTTTGTCGGCGAGCAGCATAATGACGGCAGGAACGAGCGACAACTCACCGCCCTTGTGTTCACTGTAACTGCTGCAATCGGTCGCGCCGATTCTGCGTATTGGACCAATTTCGCAGACGAAGGCAGTTCGTTGCGTCCATCAAACATACAAACGACGCGGCGAATTAACCAAACTCGAAATTTAATGGCCTAGTGTTAACAGGAATGTCTCGCGCAGGCGTTGATCAAGGCCCGGCTCTCAGGAAAAATGCATGTCTTCCAGCACCTCAACCCCGACGAACTCTGTCCTCGACGAAATTCGTTCGACGATCGCGTCCTTCGAATCCCTGCGGACCGCCGGAACGGCACGCGCCGCCGAGAGCGGTCAATCGTCACTGGCCAGCAATCCTCTCGTCGCGGTGGCCGCACCGGTGCCGATGAGTTTTCCGGCGAAGAAAACGGAAGGCCAGGCTCAGGAATTGCGCGACAACGCTGCTCCCAGCGCAAACGGTTCAAAGGCCACATTCCCGGATTCAGTGAAATCGAAAACTACGCCGCCTCGCGATCCCTCGACGCCCGGGCGAAAGCCAATTCTTGACGCGATTTTTCCGATTCAGGAATCAGTTCTGGTTAATCCGCCCGTGACCTCGGATACGGCCAGACAACCCGAAACGAGGAACGTGCATTCACGCATCAACGGCGTGCGGGGTATCGACAAATCTGCCAAGATCATGATTGTTGATGACGAACCCCTCAACGTCATGACGTTTCGCCAGCATTTGAAAATGGAGGGTTACGAAAACTTTGTGACTACCAGTGATGCGCGGGAGGCGCTTCACCTGCTTCGCAGCGAACGCCCCGATGTTCTGTTGCTCGACATTCGTATGCCTGAAATCAGTGGGATGGATATTCTGCGGGTCATCGGGCTCGATCCGGTACTGCAACACACACCCGTACTGATTCTGACGGCCGCTTCCGATCCTGCGACCCGAAAACAGGCCCTGGATCTGGGGGCGAGCGACTTTCTCCAGAAGCCGATTGAACCCAACGAGCTTCTGCCCCGCGTTCGCAATGCGATCGTGATCAAGAAACACTACGACATGGCTTCCAGTGAAGCCACGCGGCTGGAACAACAGGTGGAACGCCGCACGCGTCAGTTGGAAGCAACCCGACAGCAACTGATTCTGTGCCTCGCACGTGCTGCTGAACATCGGGACAATGATACCGGGAACCATGTGATTCGCGTGGGACGATACACAGCAATTATCGCCCGGCAGATGGGGTATCCGGAAAACCGTCTGGAAATGCTCGAACAGGCCGCTCAATTACACGACGTCGGTAAGATCGGCATCCCGGACTCGATCCTGTTCAAACCTGGAAAACTTGGAATCGACGAATACGACCTGATGAAGAAGCACTGTGCTCTCGGGCGACAGATCATCGAACCGATTTCCGAAAAGGAATGGAATATTCTCAAGACGCACACCCGGATCGGGGAGAGCATGTTGCATGTCCGGTCATCGTCGCTGCTCATGCTGGCCGCCCGAATTGCTCAGACGCACCATGAGCGCTGGGATGGAAAGGGATATCCATTGGGCTTGTTGAACGAAGACATACCGCTGGAAGGCCGCATCGTTGCCGTTGCCGATGTGTTTGACGCCCTGTCGAGCAAACGTCCTTATAAAGACCCGTTTCCACGGGAGAAGTGTTTTGAGATCCTGCGCGAAGGACGCGGCACGCAGTTTGACCCGGCCGTGATCGACGCATTCTTCGATTGCGCAGAAGAAATTGTCGAGATTCAGCTGTTGCTGATGGACGAAGAGGATCGCATCCCAAAAGGCGAATGGGAAACTCTGGCTCAGGCGGCGGTTGCCAACGCTTAATTCGTATTTTTTAGGTCCCTGCATCAACTCAGTTGCACAGAACCAGCTCCGCTTGTCACATTATCGCCCTGTGACTTCTGTTGGATTTGCCCGGTCTGGCCCGATTCGTGGCTTGCCGCCCGCATCTTCCTGTTCGCATGCTTCCGGGGCCAGAGACTGATGAAGGTTGCTATCACCGATTATTCTTTTGCGGACCTTCAGATTGAAGAATCCGTGTTGCTGCCTGCCGGACACACGATCGCGGCATGGAAAGTGAAAAAAACGGCTGCCGAGTTGCCGACACTCGTCGCTGATGCGGATGCCGTGATTACTCAGTTCGCGTCGGTGAATGCCGACGTCATCGCATCCATGCAGAACGCACGCGTGATCGTGCGATACGGGATCGGCGTGGATAACGTTGACCTCGCGGCTGCTCGAGCTAAGGGAATTCCCGTTTGTAACGTTCCCGACTACTGCATCGACGAAGTTGCCGATCACACTCTCGCGTTCATCCTTGCAACAACTCGTCAGGTTGTCACCAACAGTAATTCGCTGAAAGGTGGTACGTGGGCGCTGGCGACGTCGCTCGATCAAATGAAAGCCTTACGGGATATGACTGTCGGTGTCGTTGGATTCGGCCGTATTGGCCGTGAGGTCGTGGCACGTTTACGAGCATTTCGCTGCCGAATTCTGGTTTGTGATCCCATTGCGAAAGTGAGTGACATTGAAGCGGCTGGCGGAGCAGCCGTCGCCTGGCAGGATCTGCTCGCTCAGGCCGACGTGATCACGCTGCATTGTCCGTCTACGGCAGCGACACGTGGTATTCTGAATTCTGAATCACTGGCGAAGACTCAGCCAGGCGTAACCATCATCAATCTCGCACGCGGCGATCTGATTGATTCTGCAGCGCTCACCGCTGCTTTGCAGTCCGGTCATGTAGCCGCTGCGGCGCTGGATGTCTTCAGTCCGGAACCAATTCCGGCGGGGCATCCGCTTCTGGGCATGGACAATGTGATCGTCGCTTCCCATATTGCATCTACCAGCGTACCGGCGGTAAAGAAGCTGCGGGAGACCGCTGCCCGGTTGGCATTGATGGCATTGAATGGACAGACCCTGCCCAACGTCGTCAACAATTTGGGGTAGTGGACGAGGCGAC
>JAGQQS010000899.1 GCA_020426105.1 Planctomycetaceae bacterium | reverse complement strand
TGGCATCCCCAAATAACACGAGACGCGAACCTTAACACGATAGACGACATCTCGGAAACCCAGGCTCCCTATGTGCCCTTAAAATATTATCCACCGCGACAAAATGATTCTCCGCCGGGGCCCTCATCACCTGCAATGCCATCGCCCTTCACTGAGTTTGATCCTGTGTCGGGAAGGGCGGATTCGTATCGCGGCTATTGGACACCGGGTAATACGTATCAACCAGGTGATATAGTATTTGCCGTAAGGCCGGGATTCACTGGTTGGGATGGTGATGGCAACGCCAGTTTTAACTGGGTGGATGATGCGTCAGCAATTCCCAATCAGAGTGTTCATGTCGCGTATCGGTGCGTAAGTTCGCTGAACAGTAACGCAAGTGGCGTGACGCCCCCTCCATGGCAATCCCCCGGTTTACGTTTCCAGGACAATGATTTGATCTGGGAGGGATTCCAGAACTATCAACCACTGAGATCAATCCGTCTGACGATTAGTTTCATCGAACCAAATTCAGAAACACCCAAACAGTTGTCGCTCGTCCTGCCATTGACGGATGCAGATCAATAGATGAAGTCGACTTTTCATGAACGCTCTGCACCGGGCGGGTCAGGTTCGGTCAATCGGGAGCTACTTAAGATGAAAACGAATCCACGCAATGCCAACTCCGCCAACAATCGAGCGGGTTCAACGCTGATTATTGTGATTGCCCTGCTGGGGGTTCTGGCTTTTATCGGAATGTTGTTCTATACGTTTGCCGCGCAGGAACGCGCCGCGGCCGAATATTTCAGTGAAGGGGCGAAGACACAGGTCGAAGAATCGGACGATCCATTCCCCTGGGCTCTCGAACAAATGATCGTCGGTCCGTCGAATCAGCAGAAGGGCAGTATTCTCTGGAGCCCGACGCGTCGTTTTTCGCTGGTCCGCAATGCCGTTGGTGCGGACGTTGCCCCCCACACAGGTAGTGGATTTCATGTGGCTTACGACCAGTCCAGTCGACTTCCGGTGATCGATGACAATTACGATGGATTAGACGACAACTCAGCTGTCACACATGCTCTTATCAACCGCCTGAATTTTGTGGATGCAATGGTTGCGTGGGGACAAACATCCTGGGGCCCAACGTTCGGTGCCACATTTGGCCCGTCCGTGGAAGGCGTCCTTGGGGAACGGCGTGACTTCGTTGGTACAGATGCCATGCCGGAGCCGGACGTCGATTACACGTATCCAGACATCAACAATTTATTTCTTGCGTATAAAGGTTGGTCAATTCGTGACAACGGACTTTCGGCAACGCCGCGATATGAAAAGGTATTCACGATCATTCCTTCATTTTTTCGACCTGCCTATCTAAAGAGTGCAATAAACCAGGGAGCTAATGGCCTGGACGTACCGACCGATCCGGACTGGTTCAATCACAATCCTTCATTATTGCCCGTTCCGCATCCGGAATACTCAGTGCGATCATTTCGTCCAAGTGAGTTACATATCGCAGGGTTTGACAACGCGGGTGCACCGGTACTTCGCTTTCTGGATGCGACAAATCCGCTGCACGCGGCAGCGATCGCAGCGCTGCCAAATGCCAGCGGAGCATTTCCGCTCCGGCCGGGCGAAGGGAATACAAATTTCCGCAACAGCGCGGACTTCGGAAAACTCGGCGTGTGGACCGGGCATGGTTCTGCAGCCCCGGCGAGAGCCGTTAGCGGTTCGAATCCTGCACTCCCCGCAACATTTGAACTTGATTCGGACAATGACGGTGACGGGATTCGCGAAGGGATCTGGCTGGATCTGAACTATCCATTGCAGGAAACATCGAGCGGCGTGAAATACATAGTCCTGCATTCATTTACGATCGAAGATCTCGACGGCCTGATCGATCTGAATACGCACGGCAATCTCACTGGTTTGCCGCGGACGGCCGCTGTCCCTGCGCTGGTGGGTGGCAGCAACATGCTCACGAACACCTTCACTTCGCAGTCGAATCAAGGCATCGGCCCGCATGAGATCAATCCGCTTTTTGCACTCGCACCGTCAACGGCAACACTCGATACGAGCACTGCATTCACTTCCTGGTATGGAGCAAATCCGTCGACTCGGCTCGAACAGGCCAACATGGAATGGCTGTGGTTGTTGACGGGCCGGATCGATACATC
>JAGQQS010000898.1 GCA_020426105.1 Planctomycetaceae bacterium | reverse complement strand
CTGCCACCGGCACGCCAACAATCCCCTCGGCGGAGCGACGGGCCTTCAAGTGTTGAGCCACGATGGCAGGATTTATCTGGAAAAAATCCCTTTCACGAACGCAATGAATCCCAACACGAACATGATTGGCGGATAGAAGAATATCACGTCGAAGACAAAGAACCCTACGACGAACCAGACGACCGCTCCGACCATTGTCAGAATTCCACCCAGGATTTCCTTGCTGCCCCCGGTGGCGTTGTCGCTCGACGCACTGGCGGTTGACGCGTTTGCGGTTGACTCGTATCTGCGTGTCCTCGCCGCAGCCGATTTTTTCCTCGGTGGTAATCCCGCGGTTCCGTAGTGTTCGTCATACCCGGCAGGTCCATCAATGTATTCCAGCTCATCGAGGTCATCGAAAAGATTGTCCTCAACAGGTTGCCGAGATTTGACTTTTCGGCCCGAAGAATTTGCGGATCCCGGACGCGTGGTTGATTCGGGTCTTCTCTGTTCGCGAGAAGCAGCAGGCGGTGATTTTCGCGATGGTGGAGCCTGAGTATTTCGACGCGGTGATGGATGGACGCTTTTGTTGTCGCCGGATCCCCGTCCCGACCTCGGCGCAGGCGCTGCAGAATGAGGTACGCTGACGGCAGTTTTACATTTGGGGCACCGGACCTGCTTTCCTGCCGCTTCCGCAGGCGCGCCTAACATAGCACCACACTGAGAACAGGGAATCTGAATTCGTGCTGTCATCGTTGATTCTTCCGCGTGACTAACGCCAGGGGTTTCCGGCGACGGTCGCACAGGACTCATCGACCATGATCCGTTCGGGTCTCGGCCCGGCATAGACCCACAGCATCTCCATCGTCGCATTCGATTCATTGATGAAGTAATGCACGCGTCCGCGCGGTTGCAGTGCTGTCGCGCAGTCGCTCATGGAATATCGTCGGCCTTCAACGATGCACATCGCGGTTCCCGAAATAATACAGATTGATTCGTCGAAGTCGTGCACATGCGCTGGCAGTCTGCCGCCGGGATGAAATAAACCATACCCGCCGCTCATTTCAAGTCCAGGCATCAGGTCGGCATTGAAACAGTCAATGAATTCCGTATTCGGACCAGCAGCACTCCGCGGAGCCGTTGCGAAACGATTAATTCGTTCGGCACCGGGAATGCCCGTGGCATCGTCCGGCATCGATCGCTTCGAAAAGAACTTATCCACCAGGGTACGACTCGGCACATCGACCGCCATGGCGATATGCAGTACAGCATTATCAGTGATGGACAGGTTCCGCGCCGCATGCGCCTGACCCGCACGAATCACCGCATTGTCCAGTTTCTTCAACGAGTAGCCCCGGCCTTCGATCTCCAGGGACATGGCACCACTCAGGAGAGTAATCGATTCAGTAAACGTGTGCAGGTGGTATGGCAGGACAGCTCCCGGAGCGAATGTCACAATCCCGGTCGTCAGGTGTCTGGCCTGGTTATGATTTCCGACAAGACATTCGAAATAAACTCCAGGGGCAATCTCTTTCATCGCGCCCTGACCAACGGTCGTCATCACTTCGCTGCGATCCGGCCGCATAGTTTCCGGAGGCCGAGGCAGTGGGGCGGGGGTTACTTTTCCGGAATTCAAAGGATCCGGTGTCAGCGCCGCGCGGATGGGTCGATCGCGACCGACTGCGGCCAGTGATCCCTTCAGTGATCGCAGGAGTAGACCAGTATCTGTACCAACACCAATGCCGCGAAAGCCCTGCGCCTGCCGCTCATGGATGTTGTCGATTCCGGTGGCCAGCAATCCACAATGTTTCCCCGCCGCTCGAATGATGTCTTTAAGTCGCAGAATCTGCTCAGCAACGCCGGGGCCTTCCCATTGACCACGAAAGCCGGCAGTGGAAGAAAAATCGGCCGGGCCAAACCACATGAGTTCCACGCCATCGACCTGACACATCATCGGAACCTGCCGCACCGCCTGAACAGACTCGATGATCGGCACAACCAGCACATGCTCGTTGGCCTCTTCTGCGTGTTCAGTGAAACATTGCCCCCAGCCCGTGGCGCGTTCGGCACCGATGCCGCGTACGCCTTCAGTCGGGTATCTCGCATAGGACACGGCCAGCTTCAGCTGTTCGGCGGTTTCCATCCATGGAATAACAATCCCATCAGCGCCGATGTCGAGAGCGCGTTTGATCAGGGCCGCGTTGAGTTCCGCAATTCGCACCAGCACGACGGTATCACTCCGTACGGCAGCGCGGATATGTTCGCAAATTTCCTTCCAGTCCAGATGCCCGTGCTCCGCATCAATCACAACCCAGTCGAGACCCAGGGCGACCGCCATCTCCGTGACGCTGGGAGATTCCAGTGTCACCCAAAGGCCAAACACGGATTCATCGCGAGCCAGCTTCTGTCGGAGACGGCGAATAGCGGACGTGTTCATGAAACCCCTGACAAAAAAGCCTGATGGTGCTGCCCAAGGCAAGGGGTTTAGTCCGCCATTGAAGGCGTGTCAAGCGGCCTTTTGCCGACACGTCGCGGAAAAACATGAGTTAGCAGTTTCTGTCAGGGTTAAACCGAAATGCGGGGAATAAGCGTGGCCTTTCAGTGGATCGTCTGTCACCGAAAATCAGGAAATGAATCGCTGCGCCTGG
>JAGQQS010000897.1:1608-1814 GCA_020426105.1 Planctomycetaceae bacterium | reverse complement strand
TCACCGTTGGGCTTTTTTTATGCGCGGAATTCGGGTTTCATGGATAGAATTCAGCCTGATATCAGTTGGCAGTTGGCAGTTGGCAATGGGTTGCGGGTTGAACACAGATCACAGAACCATGTGTTGCGGAAAAACCAATTGCCCGGTTGCTTTGCGGTCTGAAGCCGCAGTAAATATCATCCCACGATCGCCTGCGGCGAAATTTT
>JAGQQS010000897.1:723-1500 GCA_020426105.1 Planctomycetaceae bacterium | reverse complement strand
CCCCCTTTTCAAACGAAGCGTAATCGCGATAACAGGGAACCCAATGTCGACTATTCCTGATTCAACCTCAATGACTCCTGACATGACCTGGGATGTTGCGACGCTCTTTCCGCGACAGGGACAATGGAGTGATACCGAGTACCTGAATCTCACCGACGATCTCAACCGATTGGTCGAATTGACGCATGGCCGCCTGGAGATTCTCGAGATGCCAACGACGTCCCACCAGCAGATCGTGTTCAAGTTGGTGCAACGGTTGTTCGCGTTTGTTGAACCGCAAAAATTGGGGACTGCCTTGATGGCTCCACTTCGAGTCCGATTGCAACCAGGTTTGTTCCGCGAACCCGATGTTGTCTTCGCATCGACAGCACATCAACATTTTATTCAGGATGATTTCTGGACCGGTGCCGATCTGGTCATGGAGGTTGTTAGCGCAGGGTTGAAAAGTCGGCGACGCGATTTCGATGAAAAACGCAGCGAATATGCAGCGGCCGGGATCGCAGAATACTGGATCGTTGATCCTCTCACGCAAACCATCCTCGTGCTTGAACTGCTGAATTCCAGGTATGAATTGGTTGGTGAGTTTGGCATCAACGAAATCGCTTCTTCGCGATTGCTCACTGGATTTACGGTCGCTGTCAACGACGTTCTTAACCTGCCTGCTGCATAAACACCAGGGATGACTTCTTAATGGCAAAATGCAATTGCGTTTTTTACCACGGATAGCAGAGGGCTTGGTTGAATCGCAGGGTTGGCAGTTGGCAGGGAGCAGGGAGC
>JAGQQS010000897.1:0-718 GCA_020426105.1 Planctomycetaceae bacterium | reverse complement strand
GTGCCTGGTTGAATTCAGTAGCGAGCGGCGAGAAGCGAGTTGCGAGGGAATCACGAGTTGGCATTGGGCGTGGGGCAAAGGAGTCGTGAGTTAGTAGTTTGGGGACGCAACCACGCAACGGGTGGCTGGGCCTGATTAGCGGAAATCAGCGCAGATGAGTGTTCACTGTATTTTGTGATTGGAACACTGATCTTCGCTGATCGCACACTGATTACCGAATGTACCCAACGCTCAGGACGATGGCGTTGAGGTGAACGGAACGGAAGAACCGGTTCATGAATAAATCGATGACGGCCGGGATGCGTATGGGCCGTGCTGGTGCGCAAGTGCAGATAATCCCGTCGGCGGAGCGACTGGTGTACTGTACGCCCGGCGCTCCGCCGACGGGATTGTGCATCTCAGAAATTCCAACAATACCGCAATTGTCGCTCACCGCTCGACTTAACGCCGTATCGCCATCGCGCCTGCGACTATTCGCGTGCATTGGCGTCCATTCGCGGTTAAAAAATTCCAGAACGAGCAGTGCATATGGCAGGCGGCAGGTGGTTTTTCCAGCCACGAAAAGGCACAAAGAGGCCAGGCTTTGGGCAGTGCGTCACATCTCGCGGGTCTGTAACGTTTCGAACAATTTTTCTACCGCCAAATTTTTCTACCACACGGACAAGTCAAAACACATGACGGTAAAAAGATTGCACGGTAAAAAGATTTCAAATGCGAC
>JAGQQS010000896.1 GCA_020426105.1 Planctomycetaceae bacterium | reverse complement strand
ACGCTCGTTGAACTGCACGACGGAACTGTCGTCGCACAAAGTGATGGCGTCGGTACAGGAAGCGTTTTTACGGTTCGACTTCCCGCGATCCGCCCTCCCGAAGTGTCTGTTGCGTTGCCTGCCGATCAGTCGTCAGGCAGGACGACACGTTCCTTCAAGGTACTTGTCGTCGAAGACATGCGCGCGCTGCGAGTCATCATGTCGCGGCTGCTGACGAAACTGGGGCATGAAGTGGAATTTGCTGAGGACGGCACGCTTGCTCTGCAGAAGCTCGATTCGTTTCATCCGGATGTCGTGTTTTCTGACATTGCGATGCCTGGCATGACGGGATATGAGCTGGCACGTCGAATTCGACAAAGACCGGATTGCTCCAGTATCTGTCTCGTGGCACTCACTGGCTTTGGTCAATCGGCCGACCGTGACAAAGCCCTTGAAGCAGGTTTCGACGAGCACATGGTTAAACCTGTGGACATTGCACTGTTACAGGTATTGTTTGACAATCTCTCGCAATAGACTTCCAACGCCGGTGTAAATTCGAGAAAGGAATTCGCCTTAATTCGGAATGCCACTGCTCGAGAGAGACTGCCGCTTCAGAATTCGGACAGGATTGAGCACTAAGCCCCCCTGAAGCGAATGCAGATCTTCGCTTTCCACTGTGGATTCACAGATCGTCCATGCTTCCCGACGATTTTCAGATTCTTTGAAGTTTGGTGTCACACCCGCGAATCGACAACGTTTAAGCGTTCGAGGGCGAGTGGCGCGGTGTCAGCCTGATAGGGAAATCGTATCTTTGAGTTGAGGGAAAGATTTTTCCTGACCGCACCGCTGCGATGCTTCTTCTACAGGAGTTTGAGATGGTGCGAGCCAGTCGGCTCTTCGACTTGGGACTTGCGATGCGAACATGCACTTTCACGCCGGGATGATCTACGCGATGGTGGGGCAAACGGAGATGGCCCGGTCGGCACTTGAAACAGCGCTCAGGATTTATCCGCACTTTTCACTGCTCTACAGCGACGTGGCTCAAACGCAGCTGTGGCGACTTTCGCGCGTTCAGTAATGCTGAATCGCAGGGAAGCAAATTCTTCCTCCTGGTCTGTCATTCAACGAAAGTTACTCGATCATGCTTAAGCAATTGCTCAATCGTATCTGGAAAAATTCTGACTGCCGTTACAAGTCAAACCGACGGTCACGCTGGCCAGCCAATTGGAATGGCATCGCAGCGAATTGCGCTGAGATGCTGGAGTCGCGACAACTTTTGACATTGTTTGTAATCGACACGTTGACCGATAATGCGGACGATGCCAACGGTATCTCTGATGGTCTCTTGAGTCTTCGTGAAGCGATAACGGCGTCTAACTCAAATGCGGCATTTGGTGACGCTCCCGCCGGTGCGGCGGATGGCGATTTGATTGTGTTTCGAGACGATTTGGCTGGTGGCACTCTCACGATCGGCAGTGGCGAATTCGGAATTAGTGACGATTTGAGTATCCTCACCGGTGGAGCCTCCTCGCTGACCATTGATGCCGGCGGTTTGTCTCGAATCTTCAATATTGACACGACAGGCTTCAACGGAAGCAACCACAATGTTTTGATCTCCGGCTTGTCATTGATCAACGGCGAATCTCTAAACAATGGTGGTGCTGTACGCATTGCCGACAGCGCTCATGTTTCACTCTCGCAGATGACGATATCGTCCAGTCATGCTGCTGAGAGTGGAGGGGGCGTGTACGCGGGCAACGGGGTTCTGAATGTGGCTGGTGTAACGCTGAATTCAAATTCGGCCAGTGGCAACCTGGCGTCACAAGGTGGTGGCGCGATTTTCAACAACGGCGGCACACTGACGATCGACGGTACCTCGTCCCTGGTCACGATCAGCAACAATACCGCAGATGGCACCGCTGGGAGCGGTGGTGGGATCTTCAGCATTGGTGGAGCAGTCACTGTCACCTCTGCAAACCTCACTTTTAATGCCGCCAACCGCGCCGGTGGCGGCATTGAAGTCGTCGACGGGACAGTCTCGCTGACAGATGTAAATCTCATCAACAACGATGCGGGCAGCGCCGCACCTGCGCCGGGCAACGGTGGTGGTCTGCACGTGACGGGTAGTGCCGACGTGATGGTTTCAGGGGGCAGTGTGTTTGGAAACATCGCATCCCGCGAAGGTGGCGGACTCTGGAACAGCACAGGCACGATGACGATTTCCAATGGAACTCTGATTCAGGGCAACGCGGCCAGTGGCGACGCCGCCGATGATGGCGGTGGCGGGATTTTTAATAACGGTGGCACGGTCATCGTGGATGGTTCTCTGGCCGCGGTTGTCATCACCAGCAACTACGCCGACGGAGTTTTGGGCAGCGGTGGCGGAATCTTCAACAACATGGGCTCCGTGACCGTGATGCATTCCGAAATCACCGCCAATGAAGCAGAGCGGGCGGGCGGGGGAATTGAAGATCGCAACAGTGTCGGGACTGCAATTGCACTGACAGATGTGATCCTCGACGACAATATCGTCCTGGGGACTGACGTGACGGCACCGGGCAACGGTGGTGGGTTGCATGTGACTGGTTCCGGCGATGTGCTGATCAGCGGTGGGACAGTGAGTGGCAACATCGCCGCTCTGGAAGGCGGAGGGCTCTGGAATGGGCTCGGCATCATGACGATTAACAACGGAGCCGTCATTGACAGCAACACTGCCAGCGGCGTTGCGCCGGACGATGGCGGAGGCGGCATCTTCAACAACGGCGGCACACTGACGATCGACGGTACCTCGTCCCTGGTCACGATCAGCAACAATACCGCAGATGGCACCGCTGGGAGCGGTGGCGGGATCTTTAGCATCGGTGGAGCAGTCACTGTCACCTCTGCAAACCTCACTTTCAATGCCGCCAACCGCGCCGGTGGCGGCATTGAAGTCGTCGACGGGACAGTCTCGCTGAGAAATGTAAATCTCATCAACAACGATGCGGGCAGCGCTGCACCTGCGCCGGGCAACGGTGGTG
>JAGQQS010000895.1 GCA_020426105.1 Planctomycetaceae bacterium | reverse complement strand
AGCAAGTTCAAACGCCTTAGGCCAGAGGCGCGCAGCAATCAAGGCCTCAAGCACTTCGGCGGCATTCCCAGACACACTCGCTTCCGTTGCACGAGCGTCCAACCCGGACCAATCGTCTCTTAACGACTTTCGACGTGTTGGTGACTCGTAGTATGCAACCAATCCCTCACGTCGCTTCACAATTCGCCAACGCCCCTTCGCATCTTGCCGCCATTCAGCCTTTACATCCCAGCGCCAATATTGGTCGTCCACAGTAAGCGTATAGGTGCTCGTTTCCGTGGCTGTATCTTCGTTGACCGAGAATTCCGATTGGTTGCACGTGAGGTGTTTCAATAGAGGTGGTGTGACCGAGGCTTTCAATTTCTCGCATTCAATCCATTGGGATCGAGTGAGCTGGATGTCATCGGAGGCCGGATCGGCGCCACGTCCACGCGCGATGGTGGCTTCAGGTGCGAACAAATCAAACCATTTTTGAGGCTGGTGGTCGACTAATGCGTTTTCAAAGGCAGTGAAAGCCAGTTGACGTAACGATTCTGTTGGATCACGATCCAGGGACGCAATGAACTCTGACGCGGATGTTTGCACCAGGCGTGCCCAAGCCGAAACGGTGGCGTCCGACTGCCAGTGCCGAGATCGCATTTGTTCGCGGAATCGCAATAAGGCCCGTTGCGATTTATCCTGGTCACCCAATGCGGCCCAAGTCAGACTTAACAATGCAAAGTTAACAGGCGCAGATTTGCCAGTGGCTTGCAGAACCAGCTCCTCTGCGTTCCGCAGTTCACTCAGCGCTGCACGATAGTTTCCTGAACGATAATGCAGTGCGGCGAGAGTCTGGTGTTTTTGCCAATCCTCAGTATTTAGCGACGAGTCGCTTTCGAATTGTGGAATGAGCGATGCAAAACCCTCTTTACTTAGCTCACCTTTCAAAATGAGCTGTTGGATGATTGCCTGTCTTGCGACAGGATCTTCTTGGCGCAGACCGGCGAATCGGATTGCAAGCTGTCGTACATTTTCAGGCAGATCAGATTGTTGGGACAGCGCGTTGACGACGAGGGCGTTCAATTGCAATTCGGATCGCCATTTACTCTCAAGCTTTGCCGCATCGATTTCGTCCCTCGTTTGTGGATGCACACGTATTGCAACATTGTCGATATAAACTTTGGCGTCAGGCTTTCCAAAGGCGCCACGGAGTTGCAGGGTCGGAGCCCACAATGAGGCGGGGATTCGAGTCTCCAACCTTAGCCGACCGTTGATCCATAACTCCCACTGTTCGGCTGTACGAACGGTCTTCACGCGATAACGCTGTCCAGGCTCGAACCATGCTTGATCGTCGAGCCTGGCAATTTGAGACACGCCTCCAGACATCCGTGAGACGACGGCCAACCCGCGTCGGAACTGATTGAATTGACTGGTATTGGCTCCGAGAAAAAGTGATTCGACTCCCGCGGCCCCTTCGTGGCTGCGGAGCATTGCGCCAAAGACCATGGGTTCCTCGGCCCAAGCATCAAACTCGACGGCGACCGAAGAAGGAAGCCAGTCGAGCGCTAAGTCTAACGTTGCAGTCGTCTCTCCAGTTGCCGATGGGATTGCTTCGAGTTGTCCCACGGCAACGGCATTTTCAATCGACCACGTGCCTTTCGTAGCCGTCCACAGTTCGCCGAGTTCAGTCCGATCAAAGTTATCCGTGAACACCTCAGGCCATGACGTATCATCATCGATCCCTCGGTTGACGTTGAGGGCGCGACGTAACGCGATGTGCGGGCCCTCACCATACGCCGCGACCGATTTTCCGTCCGGACTCACATCAAGCTTCTCAACCGCCCGCGGCAGCTTGAAGGTCGCACGGGCCTGCAGGGATTCCGCATCCACGATCGATAGCGACTTGTTTTTGTGAGCCACCACAACGGCCGACCCGTCCGGCAGCCACGCGGCGTCAACAAACCCGCTGCGCGCCTTCCACTGGCCGACAACCTCGCCGCCGGCAACTGAAACGATCTGCAGCAGGCCATTCGCCGTTGCGGTCAGGAATCGATTCGAATCCGGAGCAAACGCGACTGCTTCGATACAGTCGGCGACATGCTCGATGACCGGAGTCTGCGGTGTTCCCGTGTCTGCACTCCAAACGCGAGCCGTTGCAACGGACGCACCGCCTCGGCTCCCAAACTGCACCTCCTCCGCCGTCAGAACCCAGCTCCCATCCGGACTGAACTGCCCGTGGCGCGTCGGACTTTCGTGCGTCAGATCAATCCTCTTCATGGTTGCGATTGCCAATGCAGGTTGTCCGGCATAATGAAACACCAACTCGCTGATGGGCGGGCTGTGGACCACCCCGGCCATCAAATCCGGAATATTCCGAAAATTCTTCAACACGTCGTAACATGCTCACAGAAAGCGTGTTACATCCGAAATCCACCCTAGAAGCCGCGTGGATTAACGCGGGATCGACAAGCCTCATGTTGACGACGAGTGATCCGGCGTTAAAGTGAGACTTGTTGATTCGCAACGAAAAAGGCCTCACGCGCCAACGTGAGGCCTGGATCGTGCGGACCGAGGTTCGGCCGTCACAAAATTGTCCGCTTCATTCTCCGAAGCAGAGACCGCCGAGTCAAGGCCGCCGTGTAGTGCGGATCGGATTCGAGTCTCGTTTGTTGAGGAGTTTGATTATGGCTTTGGAAATTGATGTTCTCGCAGTCGGCGAGAAGTCCAAGGGCGGCGATGCAGTCGCCCTCCGTTTCGGGGACCTGCACGGTTCACGGAACGAGCAAATCGTAATGGTCGTCGATGGCGGCACCAAGGACTCCGGTCAGGAGCTTGTGACGCACATCCGCAATCGCTATCGGACTGACCGCGTCGACATCGTCGTGAGTACGCACCCAGATGCGGATCACATCAGTGGGCTCACAAAGGTGTTGACTCACCTGGAAGTCGACGAACTCTGGATGAATCGTCCCACGAATCACTCTGCCGTTCTTGAGGCAATGGCTCGCAATGCAAGCGGGCGACTACTTCTGAACGCGCAACTGCGTGAGTCAATCGAGCAAGCGGATCAGGTCGAACAGCTGGCTCGCGACAATGGTGTACCAATCCGTGAGGCGTTCTTTGATGGCCAGTGTTCTGATTTCGGAGCCGGGTATCAGGTCTACATTCTCGGCCCGACTCAGTTCTACTACGAGCAGCTCTGCGAGGAGATGCGCGAGCAGAAAGAGCAGGCAAAGCAGACCCTGACTGCGGCCGTCGCGAATTATGCTCGCTCGGTTGGAACGCAGGTTCTGGAGGCCGTCGGCAAAGAGACTCTGACTGACGAAGGTGAAACGTCACCGTCGAATAACTCGTCAGTCGTTCTTCTTGTTCGGACACCGGATGGGGACGCGTTTCTGGCAGCGGATGCCGGAATTCCTGCACTGGAGTACGTCGTCACTCATGCTGAACAGCTTGGGATCGACCTTAGCACCTGCCATTTTCAGCAGGTGCCACACCACGGGAGCAAACGCAACATTGGGCCGACGCTGCTCAACACTCTGATCGGACCCAAATGGGGTTCTCGATCACCGATCAGTGTCTGTGTGTCAGCGCCGAAGGAGGGGCGTCCAAAACACCCCAGTTTCAATGTCACCAACGCATACAAGCGTCGTGGCGCGGACGTGTTTACTACAGAGGGGGAAAGTTTCTGGTTTCGACGCGGGCAGTGTCCGCAACGAACTGGATACCGAACTGCGACTCCACTTGGCTACGGTCCGGAGGAGGACGAATAATGCAGTGGTTACCGGACCGTTACTCTCTGGAAGCACGTGTTGCTCCCATTGTTGTTCTGCTGCTGCCACTGGCCCTGTTCGGGCTGGTGGCGGTTCCCTGGTACGGAATCTCCCTGGCAGGGCTGGGCAGCGTTCCAACGTCGGCCATCGGGGTGTTGACATTCGTCACGACCTGCTGCGTTGTGCTGGCCTCACATATCGGCCGATGCGGCCGACGGAAGCAGAACCGGCTGTTCGAATCGTGGGGCGGTCCGCCGCTCCGCCGTGCCATGCGTCACGACTCTGATCGTGATGACACCATGAGCTGGGACCGGATTGCCGCCCTACTTGAGGTGCGAATCGGGACCCCTCGCCCCACGGCCGATGACGAAGTCAATGACTCCGTCGTGGCGGACAAGGTGTATGCGGACTTCGAAAATGAACTGAAGCAGGCGACACGGGACCACAAGATGTTCCCGGAAGTCGCCCGTGAAAACAGATCCTTTGGGTTCCGCAGAAACCTGTGGGCGATGAAGCCCTGGGCGATCACCACCGGCGTGCTGTTCATTCTGGGCGCAACCGGCTGGTCATTTTGGGGGCCGGTGTCAGACCGTCCGCTGTTCATCGCAACGGCGGTTGGGATGGCCCTCATGACCCTGTGGTGGACGTTTTCCGTGACGCCAGACTGGGTCAGGGATGCAGCGGATGCATATGTCGTCGCCATGCGTGAGGGTGGACTGCGCCTCGCGGATGCGGAACGAGTTGAGCAAAGGAAGGCGTCATGAAGACCTGTCCGTTGTCAGAGCTGTTCGAGGTCACCATCGGTTACCGCCCGAAATCGGGCGCGACCGATGGGACGGGGCTGGGGATTC
>JAGQQS010000894.1 GCA_020426105.1 Planctomycetaceae bacterium | reverse complement strand
TGATGAACGACACTGTGCAGAAATGGCACTTCGTGCTGACGTTTATTGCCTTTAACGGCACGTTCTTCCCGATGCATCTGCTGGGCATTGCCGGCATGCCGCGACGTTACGCAGACCCATATCTGCACGGCTATCTGAGTCATCTGCTGGATATGAATCGCTTTATGACGATTTCCGCAATCGTCATGGGGCTTGCTCAGTTTTTGTTGCTCGGCAACTTCTTCTGCAGCATCTTCCTCGGAAAGAAGGTTGGCAGAAATCCATGGAATGCCAACGGACTGGAATGGACAGCGCCATCACCTCCGGGCCATGGAAACTTCGATATAGCGCCGGTCGTTTATCGCGGCCCCTATGAATACTCGTCACCGGAAGCTGAGGCGATTGGGCAGGACTATATTCTGCAAACCGTGCCACACGTGGCCGGAGTTGCGAAAGCTGCCGCACATTGATTGGCAGGGAGCAGAGAAACCTGGCACGCCCGTAAAGGTGCATTGAAAATCAGAAGATGGTGTGTTTCCCTGATACCGCACACACCCTCCGTAGAAAGTTTGTTTGTGTCCGATCCGCGTGAAACCATCCATCCTGCAATCCGAAAGCTTGCGACGGCAACTTGCCTTGTCGCCCTGCTTCCGATCAGCATGGGTGCGCTTGTCACGACGTTACAGGCCGGGATGGCCTTTGCGGACTGGCCATCGTCTGACGGCCACAACATGCTGTTGTATCCGTGGTTACAGGATTTCGCCACACATCCGGACAAGTTCACGGAACATGGCCACAGACTTGCCGGGATGCTGATTGGTCTGGTGAGCGTCGCGCTGGCAGTCGTGAGTTACGTCGTTGAACGCAGCTGGGTGAAATGGTTCACGACCGCGATTCTGGTTTCCGTCATCGCTCAGGGGGCACTTGGTGGCGCTCGGGTTTTGCTGGACAAACAGCTGCTCGCGATGCTGCACAGCGTAACCGGAGCCTTGTTCTTCAGTTTGTGCATTGTGTTTCGCCTGTTATGTTCACCGCAATGGTCGGCCTGGCGTCAGCAGCGAGATGGTCGGATCACGCCGATATTTGCTTCCGTAATCGCACTGACTCCGGCTGTGATTCTGGCACAGTACCTGCTTGGTGGAGTACTCAGACATTTTCATACGATGCTCGACGAGCATATCGCCGGAGCTGCGATCGTGACACTTTGCGGCACCTTCTCTGCTATCGGTCTGCTGCGGTCACATAACGGTTTGCTGCAACGATCGGGACTGATGATACTGCTCTCTCTGATGTTGCAACTTTTACTGGGGGCTGGCTCGTATCTCACGAAACTGGGTTTGCCTTCACTGGGCTATGTGGCCGTTTCGGGTTCACTCAGTCAAACAGTAACGTGTTCGCTGCACACCGTTTGCGGGATGTTTCTGCTTTCCAGTACCGTTGTAGCCGCCACTTCACTCGCAGTTTTGTACAAGGCCGATCAGTTGGGTGCGCTGCAATTCGATCTTCCCGCCGTCGGTGATCGGGGGAGCATCGCATGAATACACTGGCAACTGCGGCCAAAGACCTTTCGCACTCACTGCATTCCAATCGCTCAGGCGCCATAGCCGTCCTGCAGAGCCGACTGGCTGACTATCGACAAATGGCTCGGCCGCGCATCATGGTGATGTCTGCGGCTGCGGTGCTGTCTGGTTTTGTGCTGGCTTCGCCAATTGTGATGTCTTGGACGACAGTTGGATTCGCTGTTGTCGGAATATGTTGTCTGGTGGCAGCCTCCAGTGTTCTCAACCAGGTGCTGGAGTTCGACACCGACCGACGCATGAATCGAACCGCAGATCGCCCGGTAGCCAGTGGACGGATCTCGCGCATCGAAGGTGCAGGTCTGGGGATCTGTGCGTCGGTCATCGGCGGAGCATTGCTGTGGAACTTTGTCAATCATAACACAAGTCTTGTCGCCGTTCTGACCATGTTGAGTTACGTGTTGCTCTACACACCACTCAAACGCGTCAGTTCACTGTGCACAACTGTGGGGGCGGTGCCTGGGGCGATGCCTCCGGTGCTGGGCTGGCTGGCGGCGGGCGGAGAATTGGGTCTGGAAGCGCTGGCGTTATTTGCGGTGTTTTTTGTCTGGCAGTTTCCGCATTTTCTGGCGATTGGATGGATTTACCGGGATGACTACGAGCGTGCTGGCTTAAAGATGCTGCCGTCGTTCCATGATCATGGAGTTCGCACAGGATGGATCGCGCTGACTTATGCTCTGGCGTTCGTGCCGGTGAGTTGTCTGCCGCGAATCGCCGGGCTTGCCGGACCTGGCTACACGGCTGCGGCATTGGTTCTCTCGCTTGGATATCTGTGGCTGACAGTCCGGTTTGTTATCGATCGTACAAATGTCCGTGCGCGCCAACTGATGTTTGGCTCACTGATCTGTCTGCCTGTACTGTTGTTGTGCCTCGTTGCCGATTATTTAAGATTGGTGTCATGACTTTGTTCAAAAAATCCGGGCTGGTGATTCGGGTTTTTGGAAGCATTAGATGATAGTTTCGTTGCCAGTTCAGGGCGGCACTTGTCCTGAAACAGTCTCTTTCGAATTACGCTGAACGCTATGTCACATACTGCAAAACCAACTGCCCTGAAGATGGGGATTCCAATTCCGAACTCAAAGCTCGGACTATGGCTTTTCCTTGGCACCGAGATCATGTTCTTTACGGCATTTATCGGGTCGTACATTGTGCTGCGGCTGGGCTCCAGGGGCTGGCCGACTGATCCCCACGATACGCATATCAATGTATTTGCCGGCGGCGTGAATACCTTTGTGTTGATCGTCTCGAGCTATCTTGTTGTGGTAGCACACGAAGCAATGGCTCAACGGCGTTTTGCTAAAGCGCGTACCTATTTGCTGGGCACGCTGATCCTGGCGTTTTTATTCCTTGGAATCAAATCGGTTGAGTATTACGGGAAGATTTCGCACGACATTCTGCCGGGGCACATTGCCGAAACGTCCTCGCAGGCGATTCGCAAGGCGAGTCGTGAACTGGAAGTGGTCGTCCGCAATCGGTTCGCGGAATATACAGACAGTGGTGCCGTATCGACCGACCGACCAAATGACATTGTGAATCTTGTGGTCCAGATTGCGGCCCTTCCCTCAGCTACAGCACCGGAAGGCGTGAGTGAAAGTACATTTAAAGCGCTGCAGGAATCGGCCCCCGCCGACGCGGAGCTCTACAGCAAGTGGATGAATCTCCATCAGCATATTGTCGCTGAAGCTTCCCTCACAGTCCCCGCGACGGGACCGGAATACCTGGCGGCACGTGAGAAGCTTAAGGCCGGTGAAAAGCTTCCGGCATTGGAGTACAGCGAGGTTGAATCGCTTCTGAGCGAACTCAAGAGCGACGAAAAATACGGTGCTTATGTTGCCAGTGGCGTGTTCGACATGCATCCTTTGGTTTATGGAAACATCTTTGCATCCATGTATTTTCTCATGACCGGTTTCCATGCCATCCACGTGATTGTCGGCATGATCTTGTTTGCTGTCGTTTTGAAGGAGGGCAGCAAGCTGAACGAGACCTGGACAGATTTTGTTGAAAACAGCGGTCTGTACTGGCACTTTGTGGATCTTGTCTGGATCTTTCTGTTTCCGTTGTTGTACATCATTTGAGTTCATGCGATTTGACGGAAGAATTCCCTCGATCGTTACCAGTTATTGATTTTTAAACAGGTTCTTCAGATGTCTCACGATGCTCATGGCAGCCACACGGCTCACGCAGATCATGAATCACATGATACTCATCATGTGAATTACCTCGCGATCTTCGGGATTCTGTGCGTCTGCACCGCGCTCTCAGTCATTTTCGACGTGATCCATCTGAACAAAGCGCTGACAATCCTGCTGGTGCTGTCGGTTGCAGTCACCAAAGCGCTTTGTGTGATGATGTTCTTTATGCACCTGAAGTTCGAAGGGAACTGGAAGTTTGTGCTCCTCGCCCCGACGACGATTCTTGCTATCGGGTTGCCGCTGGCGCTCTATCCGGATGTGGGAGCGTCTTACTACACGCAGACGGCTCCGCAGGTCACAAACTGGGCCGACGAAATCAGCGCGTATCAGGCAGAGCAGGCTAAGCACGGCGAACACGCTGAAAGTGCCGAAACTCCAGCCCCGGCGCATGCTGAGTAATCCCATTACTTCCAGACCAGAAGGGTCTCGACTTCTGAAATCCCAGGCTGTGAATCCTGATCGCACTTGAGGGGGTCTGACCTCCGCGGCGGAATCCTCATCAGACCTCAAAACACTTGTTAAAGCGGCGGCAGACAAGCATTTACCGTAGTGGACGAGGCCACGAGTCCCCCGAAACAAGAATTTGCCGTGGCGGACGAGGCCACGAGCCCCCCGAAACAAGAATTCACCGTAATGGACGAGGCCACGAGCCCCCCGAAACAAGAATTTACCGTAGCGGACGAGGCCGCGAGTCCCCGGTCGTGAAGGACTCGTCGCCTCGTCCACTACGATTGGTATGGTCGAATCATTTCTGCCGCTCGCTTAACAGGCAGATTTGGCAGGCAAAAACGGGAACAAATGGGTTCGTTGGCGGAGTGATCCCGTTTTTGCTTGCCGAATTCAAATGGCAGCCTTACACTGCGTCGCTTCTCGACCCGGTCAAATGACTGGTCATCTATCTACAGGGAATCCCCTGTTGTTTTTGGTTCGATCCGGGTGCTGGTGTACTTGTCACCGGCTGATCGTATCCTCACAAGGTTCAAGCAGATGAAAAAAGACATTCACCCCAAATACCAGCCGGTCGTGTTCATGGACACATCCACACAGACACGCTTCCTGATCAATTCGACGATGCGTTCGAAAGAGACCACGACCTGGGACGATGGCAAAGAATATCCGCTGGTTAAAGTGGAAATCAGTTCGGCGTCGCACCCGTTCTATACGGGTAAGATGAAGTTCGTCGATTCAGCCGGACGCGTCGAGAAATTCACGAAGAAATACAAATGGGGCAAAAAAGACGAAGCGGCTCAGTAGCAACGACTATTTGACAATCTGAATAAGGGCGTGCGCAGAGTTCTGTGCACGTCCTTTCTTTTTGACCTGTTAAACCGTCATGGAACGACAGTCTGACTAAGCAGCATCTGTTGAGTCCGCTGATCACGGGACCAGGCAGGCTGTCGATTTAGTCGCCCGCGGGCTCACATCGCTTTTGTTCTGCGAAACCACCATTTTCTCCCG
>JAGQQS010000893.1 GCA_020426105.1 Planctomycetaceae bacterium | reverse complement strand
CCGGAACCCAGCACGTTGAACTCCGGGCCGGTGGCAACGACGCAGCCGGCACCGTTCTCGTCGATGATCAGCAGCTTGCTGCCGATGATCAAAGGACTCGCGGCAACCATCTCGAGACCGGGCAATCGACTTTGGTACAACAGCTCACCGGATTCAGCCCGATAACAACGCAGAATATTCTTATCCACCACGTAAACGTGTGCGCCTGATGAAACCGGTGATGCCATTCCGGGACCCGCACGATCCTGCTTCCAGACGTTGCCGACGAAGGAGTCATTCGACTTCGCCGGGCTGAGATCACCACTCGCCCCGGCGGCGATGGCAAACAAAGGACCTTTCGAAAATGGATCGCTGCCGCCAAAATACAACCGCTCAGAATCGGCGCAGGGGGAGCAGGCGGTTGCCGCTTTGATTTTGCTGACACGCCACAGCAAAACTCCCGATGTCGGGTCAAAGCTTTCCACCAACTGATCACCCGAAACAATTAACTCGGTACGCTGGGAATTCTGCCACACAAGCGGGGTACTCCACGCGGTGGATTTCTTTTCACGAGCCGTCTGCCACAACACTTCGCCCGTCAATGCGGAATAACAGATCACATCCGCCGACTCTTCACTCAGATCCTGGAGAAACACTTTCCCGTCATGAATGGCGAGAGAACTACCAGTCCCGAAACTGTTGCCGGTCTTGTGAACGCCCACATCATTTTTCCACAACACCGTTCCGTCCAGAGTCAGGCCTGCCACGATTCCGGCGGCACCAAAGCGGACGTACACGCCGTTTTGATCGGCAACCGGCGACTCAGTAGCAAAGGTGTTGGATGGATGAATGGGATATGTCGGCTTAGCAGCGTGAATCGTTTTTTCCCACCGCACGACACCATCTGCAATGCTGAGACAATAAACTTTCCACTCGATCGTGACATCCGGCGGTTTCGCGAACAGACTGATCCCCATACTCTGGGGAGTCTTCACACCGTCAGAAAAATTCTTCGGCTTCAGATCTTTTTCCGCCACTGCAGCTGTGATAAACAGACGATCGCCGATCACGACCGGCTGTGACCAGCCCGAACCCGGCAGATTCACTTTCCACGCGAGGTTTTCGTCTTCTGACCACGTCAATGGAATCGCCTGTTCGGGCGCCACACCCCAGCCGTTGACCCCCCGGAACGATGGAAAATCGCCGGCCCTGAGAACACTGGCAGGGATGATGACAGCAGAAATCGACAGCGTTGCGAGAATCATAAAAGATCGACACGGCATTCGTTTTCTCCACAAAATTTGATGGTCTTTGTTCGATCATTCCCCTCGCACGACCACCCTATTGTAGCCGGGATCACATGGCGGCCACTGGAGAAATGACCCATTACTCGATCTTGCGCTGTGTCACGCCGTCTTCTTTCAGCGTGGTTCGAATTGTTTCGTGGCGGATCGCTTCGCAGACATTCCGGTTAACACCGTGAGCTCTGAGTGTCGTCACAAGGTCTTCTGTCATGGAAGTCACGTATTCTGTGTCGCCTGTTTTCCTGGCGATTGAAATCGCGGTGAGCGCTGTATCGGCGAATCCGAGGTTTTGCGTCCTGCTGCGTGTTTTCATAATCTGCCGATAGCATTGAAGCGATGTTTCAATTAAATTCATGGCGGCAGCTGCGTCCGCAGCTGCGGCGACTTTCATCTTCAATCCACGGGCTCTGTCGACAGGTTGATGAAACGGTCGCGCCATTGCCTTGGCCAGTCGTCTGGCAATTTTTGCGATGACTCCCGCTCCAATCTCCAGATGCGAATATTCGCCAGCCGCGATGCTTTCCAGAAGTCGAAAAGACGCCTGCATGGTATTGGCGCGAGACACATTGAGTGCCAGTGATAACGAAGTTTCTGCGTTAAAATAGTCCTGCGCAAGGCGATCGGCGGTTCGCGTCAGCGGCATGCCGATTCGGAATTGATGCAGGGCGGAGCTGGCCAGCTGGTCGGATGACCGAAAGATGGCGAAGACTTCGTAGTTTCCCGGCACAGCGAACAGTCGGCAGCCGCTCGTTCCTGTCGTCAGGTCGATGAGGCAACTAACTCGGTCCCGGCCCTTGTTTCTGGCGGTACACGGTGCCAAAGTCAGCAAATTTTTCCGGGCTGGTCTCTGGAAGCAGCGCGCCAGCGGGCGGAACTCAACGACGCGTCTGTCGGGTCGCCGAATGAATATCTTCAGGTTACCGGAATCAGGGTCTGGCAGCGCGTCAATGGTGACACGTGAGCGTTTGGAACTATTTTTAATTCGCACTTCCAGCTCGACCGGCTCAAGCAAGTCGAAATATTCCTGTGAACGGAGATCAATCGTCCATCGGGGGCGGTTCATCGTTTCCGACAGACACTGAAACGACGACGAATCGGCAAAAGCCGGGACAGCCAGCGAGCCGCCCATGGCGACATCCGGAAACTCACCATGTCTCAGATGCGACAGCTCGTCCGCCGCAAAGGAAAACATAAACTGTTTCCAGTACGAAGTTCCGGTGTTTTTTGAGTCGAAGACGTGCGGGCTGTTCATCCACGACAGTGTCGTCGCGTTTGGATGCCGCAGGTTAAACGTATGGGCGACCTCATGGACGAGGACTCGCAGCAACATCCGCACAGCATCCGGATCCACAGTGTCGGTGGCATTTCGCACCAGAGATCGCCGGAGTTCCGGGTGATCCAGAAAGATGGCGAATCCCTGGCGTTTGTAATTGTCCGGTGATGTGGAGTCATCAAACATCAGACCGCGATTTGAAGGATCATCGTGTCTGCCAGCCATCAGTCCCCAGATCTGCCAGCGGGGCCATGGCCCTGTTGTTTTTCTCAACTGGCGTGAGTTCAGCTCCATCGTCAAATGCAGCTCGGCATTTGACCACGACTGAAAATATGCCGGGCGGTCGTCAATCTCCATCGTGTGTGGCGCGAGCAACAAATGGACCCCGGCATCGGCAAACGCAGATTCCAAAGTCAAAGTGCGCTGAGTCAGATGCGCCGGACGCATACTGACCGAATGCGTGTCGTACTTTGGCAGGATGCCGCGCGGAAGCCGGACTCTGGGTGGTCGCACGCTCCTGCAGACATCAAGCTGCAATGTGACCTCACGAAACCATTTTGACGTCCGCACGCATTCGTACATGCTTTCAGAATTGTCAGCCCGGAAAAATCTGACGATTGCCTTGAAGCCCCGTGCTGCAGCGCGGCTGTAAATGTTTATTTCAAAGCGCTGTACCGTGGCATTCGATACAGTGGTGGCCACGTCGCCGGTGATTGTCACGGAGTGTCGCAGCGACTGCACTTCAATCGAGTGGCCGGTCCATGAAAAGAGAAACGTCGCGTCGTCCCCGCGGAAGAAATCACCGCTGACTTCGTTCAGGACCAGTGAATGGGCGCGCATGCGGTCAACATCCACCCGCAGTATGGCACTGAGTGCGCCTCGATTCGGAGTGACCTGAACACCTCGATAGGTTCCGCTGACAGACCGCATTCAATAGCTCAGGGCTGTGTTGTCTGAGAGATCACGCAGCGGAATCCTATCGCATCGCTGGACTCGAGCATTGAAATCGGGCGCCGCGAGCCGCAAGTGAGGCTGGCGGCGGGATCCCGCCAGGAGCCACCGCGAATAATACGCTGTGTCGAATTCGGATCTGCCTTGTCGCTGTTGCCAGGCCTGAGATCTGCGGCATCATCAGCCGCGGCTACGTCAGACACAAATTCCCAGAGGTAACCGTGCATGTCGTACAGTCCCCATGGATTTGGCTTCAGAACACCGACGGCCGGATCATTGCCGGCTGCATTGCCCGTGTGCCACGCATATTCGTTCAGAATCGACGTGCCGCCTTCAGGATCCGAGTCCAGACTGGCAGAATTTCCGAAACTGTAGAGGGTGTCCGTGCCCGCGCGGCAGCAATATTCCCATTCCGTTTCCGTCGGAAGACGGACGATTTCATCATTGGCAATCAATTTGGCGGCACGTAACTTCGTCGTCAGTCGTGCACAGAAAACCTGTGCATCGCGAAACGACATTGATTCGACTGAGTTGCGAGGTCCTGTCCAGCGACTGGGATTGAGGCCCATGATCGCGGTATAGAGATCCTGAGTCATTTCGAATCGGCTGATGCGAAACGGATGCGATATCTCGGCAGTCCGTTGCGGCAGTGCCCAGGGACTCACAAACTGCCCCCCCATTGGAAACTGCCGCGGAAAATTTTCTTTGCCAGGTTCGATCAGGACGCAGTTTTCCACGAAATCTTTGAACAGTTCGATCGAAGTACCGGTCGGCGGTTCCGCAGCGAATGGAAAGTTGGCGGCAATTATCAACGTGATCCAGGCGACAACACCGAATTCGAAGACGCGGGAGACGCCCCGGGAGGCAGAGCATACATTCATGGAAAAAACCTCAGCTTCTTATGGAAAGCAGCGAAAAACACAGGAATCCTGCGTCTGAAAATGCGAATTTCCGGGAACGCGACGATCCGTTATCTTTCGCCATTCACACAGCCGCGCTCTGGCGCGGAAATTCGGACTTTTATACGTCTCAGTCGCCAGGTGACTGAGCAGCGAATTATGCCACGCCGCAATCCCTTTGACGACTCATTTGACCTGCGTTGGTTGCGAAGTGCAATCGATCTGGCGATCGTCTTTGTCATCGCCGTCATTCTGCTGCGAACCTTTATCCTGGAAGGCTATCTGATTTCAACTGGCTCGATGGCCCCGGGTTTGCTCGGATTCCATCGACACATCACGTGTCCATCGTGCCACTTTGATTTCGCCTTTGGCGTTGCGTTTGACGACTCCGTTGAATCCGATTCACCGGTAATCAGCGAACCGGACGGATCCCGACGGTATGCGACATGTCCGAATTGCGGGCAAATCAATATCGATGTTTCCGGTGTACCCAACAGTCACGGTGATCAGTTGCTGGTGCAGAAACATGTTTATGATTTCCGCCCCCCTCGTCGCTGGGAAGTTATCGTTTTTCGCAACCCGGCTTCGCCCGGCGAAGCGTATGTCAAACGCGTGACCGGCTTGCCGGGAGACCGGATTCAGATTATCGATGGCGACGTCTTCATCAATGGAAAGATTGCCCGCAAGAGTTTCGAGCAGCAGGTGGCGATGCGAATTCCCGTCTGCGATCTGCGATACCTTGCGGGTGACGAAGACTGGCAGATTCCCTGGGAACTCGACGATGGCTGGACAGCCGAGAACGGATTTCTGATTAGTACCGCTGCAAAATCGAATCCGCCCCTGAACCACGGCATTGATTCTGATGCTGCCGACGCCGTCAAACCGCCGGAAACGCAATGGCTGCGTTTTCGCTACTGGCGCTGGTTCGGTGGCCATCACCTTTCAGAAACGCCGTTGAGCGACGAAGAATCTCTGGCGGACTGGGCCGCGTTGAAGGATCGCTACGATTCGATGCCGATTACCTGGACAAGCCGACTGGATTTCGACGATGAGCGGCGTGTTCTGAGATGTGATGGCGTGATGCCCGATGACCTGCAGAAAGATCTGTTGCGGCAGGCAACGAGTCAGACGTTCAAATCTGCCGTTTATCGCCTGGCGGCATTGTCACATCTGTCGCCCGTCACAGATCGCTACGGCTACAACGCGATGGTTGCCTCGCCGGAGTCGGTTGTCAGCGATCTGATGCTGAGGAGTCAGATCTCGTGGATGTCAACTCCGGCAGTGATACAGGTGCAGGTTCCTGTGGGCAATAAGGTGTTCGGAATTGCCGTGAATCCTGTAACAACCGAGGTCGAACTCATCGATATCGATGAACACACTTCGATTCGATCAGGACGCTTCGTGCCTGCAAATGCCTCGCAGTCCTCAACCGATTCAGCCATTGGATCGCTGTTGCTGGAAGTGTCCAATTTTGATCGGCAGGTGGTCGTAGCTGTGAATGGTCAGCCATGCTTCGATGCTTTTGCAGTGGACGAACCGGAACATGCCGCTGATACAGCGGAAGTCGTCGCTGTAACCGGATCGTTACAAGACACAGACGCCGACCGGGCACTGCAGGTTTCCATCCAGGCGGATCAACAGCGGCGGTGGGCATTGGGCGTCAAAGGTGGCAGCATACGCATTGACGAACTTGAAATGTTTCGAGACGTCTTTTACACGCCGGGCCGCAGGCGACATGCCGTGGAATCGGAATTCACAGTTCCCGCAGATTGCTATTTTGTGCAGGGTGACAATAGTCCGGTTTCGTCTGACAGTCGCAATTGGCCGGACCCCTGCGTTCCTCACCGCTTACTTGTAGGACGTCCATTTCTGGTACATTTACCGTCGCGGCCGGCTGTACTTGAACTCGGAGGTACCAGACGCATGATCCGAG